>JAIXZQ010000018.1 GCA_027489475.1 Methylophilus sp. | reverse complement strand
GGCTTGGGGTGCGGCATAGCTTTCTGGCAAGCTGTTAGCAGGACGATGATACAAGTCGCCGATGATTTGGCATCCACTTAAGGCCAACGCTAGGCTGGTGAGCAACCATAGACGACGGCGTGGAAATTTTAAAATGTGTTGCGTCGGGGTCATACAGACTCCTCTTCTACCAGTTGGCCATGATGACGGACTTTTTTCTCGTTGGTCAGCCAACTAAAGAACAATGGGATAAAAATGGTTGCCACAAAGGTGGCCAGCAACATGCCGCCAAACACGCCTGTGCCCATGGACTGTCGCGCCGCAGCGCCTGCGCCGGTGGCATACACCAGCGGCAAGATGCCCAACACAAACGCCATGGAGGTCATGACGATAGGCCGGAAGCGCAAGCGCGCCGCTTCTAGCGCAGCCTGCCCCACAGGCATGCCCTCCTCCATTTTTTGCGAGGCAAATTCGACAATCAGAATCGCGTTTTTAGCCGCCAACCCAATCAAGGTAATCAAGCCAATTTGGAAGTAAATATCGTTGTTCATGCCACGTGTCAGCACAGCGATGAGTGCGCCCGTCATGGCAAACGGAATTGCCATGATGACGGCCAATGGCAACGACCAGGTTTCAAACTGTGCGGCCAATATCAAGAACACCATGATGGTGGCAAACCCAAAGGCCACCAGTGCAGCAGAGCCCGTGCGTTTTTCTTGATAGGCCTGCCCTGTCCAAGCGATTTGATAGCCTTCGGGCAAGTTTTCTTTGGCAATTTTTTCAACCAACTGAATGGCTTCGCCAGAGCTGACCCCAGCAGCGCCACTGCCAAACACTTTGGCTGACAGCAAGCCGTTATAGCGCTCTAGCTGTTCTGCCCCAACAATATTGCTGACTTTGGCCAAAGCAGACATCGGAATCATGTTGCCATTAGGCTGCTCATCGGTGGGCTGACTCCGCACATAGACTTTGCCTAAATCTTCGGGCTTCATGCGGTATTCGGCTTCTGCCTGCAATTGGACGCGATAAGTGCGGCCATTGCGGTTAAAGTCGTTGACATACAATGAGCCCATGGTGCTTTGCAAGGTGGCGTAAATATCGGCAATGCGCACATTTTGTGACAAGGCTTTGGCTTCATCCACCTCAATAAATAACTGCGGCACTGTGGGGCGGAAAAAGCTGTTAATCCCAGTCAGTTGCGGGTTGGCGCGCATGGCATCCATAAAGTTGTTCATCACCTGCGACAACTTGATGGGATCGGTATCCACCCGGCTTTGCACATACACCTCAAAGCCGCCGGCCGAACCCAGACCGCGAATGGCAGGGGGGTTCACGGCAAAGCCCATGCCATCGGGCTGACGCATGCCGATGCCAATCAGCTTGCCCACCATCTGGTCGGCATTGGTGGTACGCGCATCCCAATCCTTCATACGCACAAACATGGTAGCGGCATTGGTTTTGTTGGCTCCGCTCAAGAGCTCAAACCCATTAACCGCAAATTCATGCGCGGTCGCGGGGTCTTGCGCCACAGCGGCACGGATTTGTTCGGTGGTGTGGGTCGTACGTTTCAAGGTGGCACCATCCGGCATCACTACCACGGCAATCACATAGCCTTGATCTTCTGGCGGAACAAAGCCACCAGGCACTGCCCGAAACAAGAAAATCATCACCGCCAACATGCCGCCAAATACCAGCGCACCAATGATTTTGTGGTGCAAGGTTAAATTGACCGTGCCGGTATAAAGATGGGTTAAACGGCCAAAGGCCTGGTTAAATTTTTTGAAAAATGCGGGCTCATGGTGGCTGTTTTTCAAAATCATGGCGCATAACGCTGGCGTCAAGGTCAACGCCACCACACCAGAAATCACAACGGCAATGGCCACGGTCACAGCAAACTGTCGATACAATTCACCGGCAATGCCGCCCTGAAAGGCGACGGGCACAAACACCGCGCATAGCACCAGCACAATAGCCACCACCGCGGCTTGCACTTGGGCAATCGACTTGATGGCTGCATGCAGCGGGCTGAGTCCTTCTTCTTTCATCAAGCGCTCGGTATTTTCTAGCACCACAATGGCATCATCCACCACAATCCCGATGGCCAGAATCATGGCAAACAAGGTCAGCAGATTAATCGAAAAGCCAAACAGATAGAGCCCGGCAAAGGTACCGATGATAGAAATCGGCACGGCAATCATCGGAATCAATGTGGCGCGCCAGCTTTGTAAGAACAAGAACACCACCAGCACCACCAGCACCAGCGCCTCACCAAAGGTGTGAAACACTTCTTTGATGGTGGCTTTTACAAAGTCGCTGGTGTCATATGGAATGTTGTATTCCATGCCCGGCGGAAACTTGGCTTTGAGCTCTTCGACTTTGGCTTTAATCGCCTTGGCGGTTTCGAGCGCATTGGCTCCCGTTTGTAAGAACACGGGCATCGCCACGCCTTCTTGGCCGTCGAGTGCCGAGGCCACATTGTAGTTTTGCGCGCCTAATTCAATGCGGGCGACATCTTTCAGATGTAAAACACCGTTGGGGCCTTGTGCGCGCAAAATAATATTGCCAAATTGCTCAGGATCGACCAAGCGCCCTTTGGCCGTCACCGTAAACGCCAGTTGCTGGCTGGCTGGGGCTGGCTCAGCGCCGATTTTACCGGCCGCATACTGGGCGTTTTGCGCACTGATGGCGGCAGCGATATCGCTGGTTGACACCCCCAACTGTGCCATGCGATCGGGCCGTAACCAAACCCGCATGGAGTAATCTTGGCCACCAAAAATGGTGACATCGCCCACGCCTTTGATACGCTTAAATTCATCGAGCAGGTTTAAGGTCGCGTAGTTGCTCAAATACAGGCGGTTATGCGCTTTGTTCTTAGACGTCAGCATGACCACCAGCAAAATGTCATTTGAGCGTTTTTGTACCACGACCCCAGTGCCGCGCACATCTTCGGGCAAGCGTGGCAACGCGATATTCACTCGGTTGCTGACGTTAAACGTTTCCTGATCGACATTGGTGCCGACATCAAAGGTGGCGGTAATGGTCAAGGTACCGCTGCTGTCAGAACTGGAGTTGAAATACAGCAGGTTTTCAT
>JAIXZQ010000165.1 GCA_027489475.1 Methylophilus sp. | reverse complement strand
TACGCTTGCCAAATAATCAGTCTTGCCAATACGTTAGCAATCCGTGTGCCAGACGCTACAATCACGCTAAGCAGTTGATTATGCACCATTTCGCCAGCGTATTTGCTAGGTGAAATAGCGCCTACTCTGCCCCATGGCTGCACCACGGTAGTGCAATCGCACCAGTGTCAAATCCCACTTAACACCAGTCACGATGATTGCCGCGCCAGTCTTTTGCGCCGCGGAGCGCTTTTTGTTACAGTGCACCTCAATCTGAATAAGGAATTCAACATGTTAAAACAATGGGTGGGCAAAGGCGTTTGGTGGGCAATTGCTGGGCTGGGAACGGCTGCGGTTGCGCAAATTGCGCTGTCACGCGGTGAGACCTTGAATGCACTATGGTTGATTGCGGCTGCGGCTTGCATCTACATGATTGCCTACCGTTTTTATGCAGCCTGGATTGCCGCCAGTGTTTTGGCTATCGATGCTACGCGTGCGACGCCAGCAGAGCGTCTGGACAATGGCCGAGATTTTGTGCCTACCCATCGCTGGGTGGTCTTTGGTCACCATTTTGCCGCCATTGCCGGACCCGGCCCCTTGGTAGGCCCTACGTTGGCGGCTCAGTTTGGCTACTTGCCTGGCACCTTGTGGCTGTTGATTGGTGCGGTATTAGGAGGTGCAGTACAAGACATGGTGACGCTGTTTTTATCCACCCGACGTGAGGGTCGCAGTTTGGGGCAAATGGCGCGCGATGAAATTGGCGATATCGGTGGCACAGCCGCCCTGATTGGCACCTTTATGATTATGATTATCTTGATTGCTGTGCTCGGGCTGGTGGTGGTCAACGCCATGAAACACAGTCCTTGGGGCACCGCGACAGTGGCCGCAACCATTCCAATCGCCATGTTGATTGGCATCTATATGCGGTTTATCCGTCCGGGTCGGGTGCTTGAGGCCTCGGTCTTGGGGGTGGGCTTGTTACTCGCTTCGGTGGTGTGGGGGGGCTGGGTAGATCAGCAACCGGCCTTGGCTGCTTGGTTTGACCATGAAGGCTTGCCGTTGGCTTTTTGTATTATCGCCTATGGGTTTGCGGCAGCCGTGTTTCCGGTTTGGTTATTGCTGGCACCGCGTGATTATCTCTCCACCTTTATGAAGTTGGGCACAGTATTGCTGCTGGCTATTGCTATTGTGTGGCTACGCCCTGAGATGCATATGCCCGCCATCACCCCGTTTATAGATGGCAGCGGCCCGATTTTTGGCGGCAAGTTGTTCCCGTTTGTTTTTATCACCATTGCTTGTGGGGCGATTTCTGGGTTTCATGCCTTGGTTGCCAGTGGTACTACGCCCAAACTCATCAGCAGTGAGGGTGATATCCGCATGATAGGCTACGGCGCCATGTTGCTCGAAAGTTTTGTCGCCGTGATGGCCATGATTGCGGCGACTGTACTCGAACCTGGGGTGTATTTTGCCATCAACAGCCCGGCTGGAATGGTTGGTAAAGAGGCGTTAGACGCCGTCAATACCATCAGCCAATGGGGCTACAGTGTGACCGTGACGCAGATGCAAGAGCTCGCCAATGCCATGGGCGAGTCTAGCCTGTTTGCCCGTACTGGGGGCGCCCCCAGTCTGGCGGTAGGCATGGCTAGCCTATTGGGCACGGTATTTGGCAAGCATCTGCTGGCATTGTGGTACCACTTTGCCATCATGTTTGAAGCCATCTTTATTTTAACCACGCTGGATGCTGGCACGCGCGTTGGCCGCTTTATGTTGCAAGATATGTTGGGTAACCTGCATCCGCAATTGGGCAAGACCTCTTATCTGCCCTCGGTGATCTTGACCAGTGCGCTGGTGGTGGCCGGCTGGGGCTATTTTCTCTATATCGGGGTGATTGATCCGAATGGTGGCGTCAATATTCTGTGGCCCTTGTTTGGGATTGCCAATCAAATGCTGGCGGCCATTGCCTTGTCTGTGGCCACGGGCGTGCTGATAAAGTCGGGCAAGTTGCGTTTCGCCTGGGTCACTGGCTTACCATTGCTCTGGTTGTTAATCATTACCTCCACGGCCGCGTTTGAAAAACTCACCAGCAGCGATGTACGCGTGGGTTTTTTTGCAGCGGCGAACGATTTGGCACTCAAACTCTCGAATGGGCTATTACCGCCCGAAAAGGCAGCGGTTGCGCCGCAATTGATTTTTAATCAGCAATTGGATGCATGGCTGACGGTATTTTTTGTCTGTATGTTGTGGCTGGTGGTAGCTGACATGCTACGTGTGAGTGTTCGGGTGCTGCGTGGCTTGCCAGTGAAGCCCTTGACTGAACACCCCTATGTCGCCACGCGCTTGTCCTCAATCACCCATCGTTGAAAGGAGCGGCTATGCAGTTTATTAAAACCTGTTGGCAGCATATACGCCAGCTCAGCGGCGAGGACGCCTATGAGCGTTACTTGACACATTATTACGCTGTGCATGCGCAAGATGCTGATGCAGATGAGCCGTTAACGCGGGCGGCTTTTTATCAACAATGGCAGGAGCAGAAATGGACAGGCGTCAAACGCTGTTGCTAGCCCCAGATGATTTGTCACGCATCATTGAAATGGCTTGGGAGGATAGAACGCCTTTTGAAGCCATCGAGGCACAGTTTGGATTGCGGCAAGATGATGTGATTGGACTCATGCGTCAGCATTTAAAGGCGGCTTCTTTTATCTCGTGGCGCAAACGTACACGGGGTCAGCACACCAAACACCGCGCACTACGCAGTGAGGCAGTGACTCGCCATTGCTCCTCGTATCAACGCAAACAATATCGTCCATAACACTGCTGCCTAGTGTGTCAGGGCAGGCGTCACTGGGCGCGCACATCACAGTGCGCAAATAATTATGGCTGAAATTACGCGCAACACTTTCCCCTGTGACCGATTTAAATCCCGTAGCCGCATCTTCACCGCCCAACTGTAGTCGGATTCAGTTAAAATACTGTTTTTACATCAATTATTGTATTTACTATGCCTAAATACCGCTCACACACCACCAC
>JAIXZQ010000273.1 GCA_027489475.1 Methylophilus sp. | reverse complement strand
GCAAAAAATTGCTGAATGTTTGGCAGGTATCAGTGATGAATTGATACTGATTGCGCCTAAAGTGGGGATTTTCTTAGGCAATATGGCGCTGAGCGATCCACGCTTTACCGAGATGTACAGCATGGCTGAAGCGATTGGTGGTATCACCGGTGCCAAAGGCGGGATTTTGCCGCCTGCGGCGAATAGCACCGGCATGCATTTGATGGGTGTCATGCCTTCTGCCACCGGCATGCACGCCCGCGCCATGCTAGAAGTGCCACGCAAAGCCTATTTATTGCTGAATATCGAGCCGAGTTTGGATTGTCAGCATGCCGCCTTGGCGGATGCCGCCATGGCCAAAGCCGAGTGCGTGATTGCCTTGACCGCATATCGCTCTCCTGCGCTTGAGCAGGCGGATATTTTGTTGCCGATTGCGCCGTTTACCGAAACCTCAGGCACTTTTATGAGTATGGAGGGCAGGGTACAAAGCTTCCAAGCCGTGACACGACCTTTGGGTGAATGTCGTCCAGCCTGGAAAGTCTTGCGTGTGCTGGCGAATACCTTAGGCTTGTCGGGGTTTGATTACAACAGCAGCGAAGAAGTCAAACAAGCGGTGTTCAATGGTGAAAAACCGTCTGCGGTGGTTTGGCGCAGCCTAAACAACAACCTGAAAGAGTTGGTAGAAATTCAGGTCAATATCAAAAAAGAAGGCTTGCAACGTATTGGTGAGGTCCCGCAATACGCGTTTGACCCCATCGTGCGTAGGTCACCGCCGTTGCAAAAAACCAAGTACAACATTCGCCCCATGGCACGTATGCATAGCGAGCAGTTGCAGGAGTTAGGCTTGCAAGATGGTGATATCGTCGTTGCCCGCCAAGATAAAGGCGAGGCTATCCTCAAAGTGCGCCTAGACAATCACGTTGCCAAAGGCTGTGTGCGTGTGGCCGCGGCGCACCCACTGACCGCTGGATTAGGTGATTTGATGGGCGACATCACTGTTGAAAAAGCCAATGCAGAACAAATGGCGACCTATGAAAAACAACTGACCGAGATGGCCTGATATGCAAATGTTCGCTGATTTATTTGGATCCCACTGGCCCGATGTGCAATTAGTGGCTTGGACACTGATTAAAATTGTCGCCATTGTGTTGCCGTTGATGATTGCGGTGGCCTATTTGACCTATGCCGAGCGTAAAGTCATTGGCTATATGCAAGTGCGGATTGGGCCGAATCGGGTGGGCCCTGCCGGGCTGTTGCAACCGCTGGCTGACGGTCTGAAGTTGCTGTTCAAAGAAATCATTTTGCCAACAGCGTCAAACAAGGCCTTGTTTTTTATTGGTCCGATTTTAGCGATTGCGCCTGCCTTCGCCGCATGGGCGGTGGTGCCGTTTGATGCCACCATGGTGTTGGCGAATGTGGATGCAGGTTTGTTATACATTTTGGCTATGACCTCAGTCGCCGTGTATGGCGTCATCATTGCTGGCTGGGCATCTAACTCCAAATACGCTTTTTTGGGGTCACTGCGTTCAGCGGCACAGATCGTTTCTTATGAAATTGCCATGGGCTTTACTTTGGTGGGCGTGTTGATGTGTGCCAACTCGCTTAACCTGGGCAAAATCGTCATGGGCCAAGAGGGCGGCTTCTGGCATTGGTATTTCTTGCCCTTGTTCCCGCTGTTTGTGGTGTACTTTATCAGTGCGGTGGCCGAAACTAACCGCGCGCCCTTTGACGTGGCCGAAGGCGAGTCAGAGATTGTGGCGGGCTTTCACGTCGAATATTCTGGCATGGCATTTGCAGTGTTCTTCTTGGCGGAATATGCCAACATGATGTTGGTGTCTATGCTCGCCGCGCTGATGTTCTTAGGTGGCTGGTTGTCCCCCGTCCCGTTCTTACCAGACAGTATTTTATGGCTGTTGGCCAAAGTGGGCTTTCTGCTGTTTCTGTTTTTATGGTTCCGTGCCACCTTCCCGCGTTACCGTTACGACCAAATCATGCGTCTGGGTTGGAAAGTGTTTATTCCGATTACCTTGGTATGGATCATTGTGGTCGGTGGCATGATGCAAACCCAGTGGGCGTATCTGTTCCATTAAACGCGCGGGTCTGACACGAATTTTGGAAATTACACCATGTTAAATGCGATTAAGAACACCTTAGGCAGTTTGATGTTATGGGAAATGCTCAAAGGCATGGCCCTGACCGGACGCTATTTCTTTGCACGCAAAATCACCATTCAATATCCCGAAGAGCGTACGCCACAATCTAACCGCTTTCGTGGTCTGCACGCCTTGCGCCGCTATCCTAACGGTGAAGAGCGTTGCATTGCGTGTAAGTTGTGTGAAGCGGTCTGCCCTGCCATGGCCATCACCATTGAGTCTGAGCAGCGTGAAGATGGTACTCGCCGCACCACCCGCTATGATATCGACCTGACCAAATGTATTTTTTGCGGCTTTTGCGAAGAGTCTTGTCCAGTAGACAGCATCGTCGAGACCCGTATCTTTGATTATCACGGTGAACAACGTGGTGACTTGCTCTACACCAAACAGATGCTGCTAGAGGTGGGCGATAAATACGAAGCACAAATCGCCGCTGACCGCGCACAAGACAAGGCTTTCCGATAGGGGCGGAGACACCATGCAATTTACCGATATCGTCTTTTATGTGTTGTCTGCCATTCTGCTGTTTTCTGGCATTCGGGTGATTACCACCCGCAACCCAGTGCATGCCGCCTTATTTTTGGTGTTGGCGTTTTTTACTGCCGCAGGCATTTGGCTGTTGCTAGAAGCTGAGTTTCTTGCCATTGCCCTGATTCTGGTCTATGTGGGCGCGGTGATGGTGCTGTTCTTGTTCGTCGTCATGATGCTGGACATCAATCTCGATAAGCTGCGTGAAGGGTTTTGGGAATATTTACCGATGGCGGGCTTTATCGGTGTGCTGATGGTGGTTGAAATGACCATGGTGCTGGCCGAAAAAAATCTGTTACCCAGCGAAGCGGTGAGCTTGCCTGCTAATGTCAGCAACACAGCCGCCTTGGGCAAAGTGCTGTATACCGAATACTTGTTACCGTTTGAATTGGCCGCGGTGGTACTGCTGGTGGCGATGATTGCCGCCATCGTGCTGACCTTACGTGAGCGTCAAGACAATAAATCCATGAATCCGGCCGAGCAGGTCAAGGTCAAGCGTAGCGACAGGCTGCGGATTGTCTCTATGCCTGCCGAAAAGCGTGCCGAGACCACTGAGGAGAAACAATAAGATGGTCGGTTTATCGCATTATTTGATCCTGGGCGCGCTGATGTTTGCCATTAGCGTGGTGGGCATTTTTCTCAACCGTAAAAACGTCATTATTCTGTTGATGGCCATCGAGTTGATGTTGTTAGCGGTTAACTTGAATTTTATTGCCTTTTCGCATTATTTAAATGATATCGGCGGCCAGGTGTTCGTCTTCTTTATCCTGACGGTCGCTGCGGCTGAGTCTGCGATTGGCCTGGCGATCCTGGTGGTGTTGTTCCGTAACCTGCGCACCATCAACGTCGATGATCTGGATCAGTTAAAAGGCTAAGTGTCATGACCATCAAACAACTTCTGATTTTGATCCCCGTGTTGCCGTTATTGGCCGCCGCGCTTGTCGGACTGTTTCGCAACCAATTGCCGCGCTGGTCAGCCCATGTGCTGACGATTGCAGGGGTGGCTGCGGCTTTTGTGTTGTCCGCCTATGTGTTTAATCAAACCCTGCATGGCTTTACCTTAAACGAGGCGGTGTATACCTGGCTGGATTCTGGAGATATTCATTTTGAGGTCGGCTTTTTAATCGATAACCTCAGCGCCATGATGATGGTGGTGGTGACCTTTGTGTCGCTGATGGTGCATATCTACACCATAGGCTATATGCAAGATGCCCCCGGTTATAGCCGCTTTTTCAGCTATATCTCTTTGTTCACCTTCTCCATGCTGATGCTGGTGATGAGCAACAACTTTATGCAGTTGTTCT
>JAIXZQ010000117.1 GCA_027489475.1 Methylophilus sp. | reverse complement strand
TTCGGGCGCATTGCCTGAGGGGCGGATATGCACAATAGTGCCAGACGCACAGGTCACGCGCAGGCCATCTGTCAGGTCAGCAGATGCAACGCTTTCTTGCAGACCCAGCGCAACCAGCATGCTGGCTGGATGAGGCGCCCATTGAGCTAATAGTGCCCGACTGCGTTCGGTAGCAAAGTCCGTGACGCGATCACTGATTGTGTAGCGATTTGGCGCAGCTGCCACTAACTCGGACAATGGCAGCTGAGCCTGTTTACAGGTATGCAATAGTGTCACAATAGGCAGCACAGCATCGCGGGTGGACAAAGGCTGTAAGCTTGGATAAGCCGGCAGCGAAGAACCCAATAAAAATCCGCCATTCGCTTCAAAGCCTGCCACAGGATGTGAAGACTGCGCCTGTAAAGCTTGCATCCCGGCAATCACAAATGGCGAACCAATACGCGTGCGCTGCACTTCGTCAAACCAACCGCTGCGCTCTATGCCACTGCTACAGCTCACTGGCACGGCCAACCGACGTATCCCCAAGGCGCGCGCCGTCAACATACCGACCATATCGCCGCGCAACCATAGCCCGTGCTCATCGGCAATCAATGGCCGGTCTGCATCGCCATCGGTCGAAACAATAGCATCCACTTGAAGTTCTGCCGCCCACGCCAAGCCACGCTGACGGTCAGCGTCACTGACCGCTTCTGTATCAATCGGCACAAATGTGTCTGCACGCCCGAGCGCAGTCACGCGCGCGCCCAGCGCCTCGAGCACAGTGTGCAATAAATCTCTGGCCACACTGGAGTGCTGATAAAGCGCGACATGCAGTCCGGCCAATGCATGCGGCGAAAACAAGGTGGTATAGCGTGCCAAATAGGCTTGTCTGGCGCCCTCATCCTCCGCGGGCAATCTATCCTCGCCCGACGCTAAAGTATGAACCGAACACGCCAGCATGGCCTGTTCATCATCTTTGCTGATTTCGCCGTCAGGCCGATAAAACTTCAACCCATTTCTATCAAATGGAATATGGCTGCCGGTGACCATCAGCCCTGGGATGCCACGTGATTGTGCAAAAAGCGCCAATGCCGGTGTGGGTAATGCGCCACAATAAATCACCGCCACCCCACTCTGGGCAGCCGCACGTGCGCACGCCAATGCCAGCGCGGGGCTACTTGGCCGCAAGTCTATGGCTATCGCCAATTGGTCACAGGGGCCTAGCGCCCGCATGCGCTGAATAAACGCCTGCACATAGGCCGCACAAACGTCGTCTGTCAAGGCGGTGACCAAACCGCGTGCCCCGCTGGTGCCAAAACCAACGCCGCTGGCTTGTATGATGCGAGACAAAGTGTGCATGGGGGGATTATCCTCGACCGTAAGTATCTTCAAAGCGAACGATATCATCTTCGCCCAAATAACTGCCGGATTGTACCTCAATCAGGTGCAACGGCAGTTTGCCGGGATTTTCTAAGCGGTGACGCGCGCCGATTGGGATGTAGGTGGACTCGTTCTCAGCATACAAACGGGTGTCATCGTTGATGGTCACCTGCGCGGTGCCGCTCACCACCACCCAATGTTCGGCGCGATGATGGTGCATTTGTAACGACAAGCGTTCGCCGGGCTTGACCATAATACGCTTCACCTGAAAACGCTCACCCGTATCTATGCCCTCATACCAGCCCCAAGGGCGATAGACGCGTGGATGCGAGAGATGCTCGCTACGCCCAGTGGCCTCAAGATGAGCAACCACTTGTTTGACCGCTTGCGCGTCGTCTTGATGCGCGACCAGAACAGCGTCACTGGTCTCCACAATGAGTAGGTTGTCTACCCCTAAGGCAGCTACAAAGCGATGCTCTGCGCGAACCAGTGTATTTTTCACCGCGTGCAGATACACATCGCCGCGCGTGGAATTGCCTTGCGCATCCACTGGCTGCACTTGCTTTAAGGCGGTCCATGATCCCACATCGCTCCAGCCGATCTGGGCAGGCACCACAGCGGCCTGCGTGGTTTTTTCCATGACGGCATAATCAATGGAGTCTGCTGGTGAGGCCGCAAACGAGGTTGCATCCAGACGCACAAAATCTAAGTCGCGATAACTCTTAGCCACTGCCGCCTGTGTCGCCGTTACAATACTTGGTGTATGCGTAGTCAACGCAGCCAAATACGCCTCAGGTTGAAATAGAAACATGCCGCTGTTCCAAAAATATTCCCCCGACTGACAATATTGCGCTGCCCGCGCTGCATCTGGCTTTTCAACAAAGCGCACCACCGCATGGCAGCCAGGGGCTGCCTCTAATACCGGCCCAGCTTGAATATAGCCATAGCCAGTTTCAGGATGTTCAGGATGCATGCCAAAAGTCACCAGCTGACCTTGTGTTGCAGCAACTGCGGCTTGTTTGACCGCTTTGGCAAACGCCTCAACATCTTGAATTACATGGTCGGCCGGCAATACCAACATCAACGATTGGCGCTCTTTCAACCATTCAGCCGCCACGGCGATGGCAGGCGCAGTATTTCTGGCCACTGGCTCTAAAATAATCGCCTCTGCAGTCACATCGATTTGCCGCAGTTGTTCGGCCACCAAAAAACGATGTTCATGGCCACACACGATTAAGGGCGAAGCCATTTCTGGCCACCCGCTGATTCTGCGCAGGGTGTCTTGCAAGAGTGAATACTCAGAACATAGCGGCAGTAATTGCTTAGGCAATACTTGCCTTGACAAAGGCCACAAGCGGCTGCCTGCGCCGCCAGATAACACCACGGGTACGATATTCATCATGCACTCACTACTTCATTAATCTCTATGCGCAACGCAATTGATTCATCGCATTGCACGCCATACTTAATCGCTACCAAACAGATCGCGGCTATACACCTTATCCACGACATCAACCAAGGTCTCACTGCGTCTATTAGCTACAATCACTGATGACCGGGCTTTAAAGCGGTCTAAATTATTTTCGATGGCAAAGCCAAATGCCGACGAAGCGCTTAACGTCGGCTCATAGACCAGCACAGGCACACCAGCCTCATGAATTTGCGCCATGATGTCTAAAATGGATGAAGCACGAAAATTATCTGAGCCTGCCTTCATGGTCAGGCGATAGATGCCCACGGTTTGCGGTTGTTTAGCCAGAATTTGTTGCGTAATAAACGTTTTGCGGGTCTGATTGGCCTCGACAATAGCCTTCATCAGGTTTTGCGGGACGTTGCAGTAATTGGCTAATAATTGTTTGGTGTCTTTGGGCAGGCAATAGCCGCCATAGCCAAATGAAGGGTTGTTGTAATGCTGACCAATACGCGGATCTAAACAAACGCCATCAATCATTTGTCTGGCATTTAGTGCATGGCTCTCCGCATAGCTATCCAGTTCATTAAAAAACGCTACGCGCATGGCTAAAAACGTATTGGCAAACAACTTGATGGCCTCAGCCTCGGCATTGTGGGTCAGCAACACCGGCACCTCTTGTTTTAAGCAGGGTTGCCGCAGCAAGTCGGCTACCGCACGCCCTCTTTCTGAGACTTCACCCACCACGATGCGTGAAGGATAGAGGCTGTCATGCAGTGCCTTGCCCTCACGTAAAAACTCAGGCGAAAACACAATTTGTTCGCAGCCGTAGCGTTGCTTCACCGCCTCGGTAAATCCCACGGGCACAGTGGATTTAATCACCATAACAGCCTGCGGATTGATGGCCATCACGGCCTGTATGACCGATTCAACCGAATTGGTGTTGAAATAATTGGTTTCAGGGTCATAGTCGGTGGGCGTGGCAATAAACACATAGTCTGCATCCGCATACGCCTGCTGTGGATCGGTGGTGGCATGCAATCGTAATGCAGGATCATTCAGTGCATTGACGATGTCTGGGTCTGCGATGGGTGACTGCCGCTGATGAAGGATTGCGACCTTCTCTGCTGAGATATCCAGCGCATACACCTCTGCATGTTTTGCCAACAACACCGCTAATGACAAGCCCACATAGCCGGTTC
>JAIXZQ010000003.1 GCA_027489475.1 Methylophilus sp. | reverse complement strand
TTGACTTGGTCTTGCGATGCTTGCGCACCAATCATGGTGTTAGGATCCAGCGGGTTACCTTGTTTGATGGCGGCAATACGTGGCATGACGCGTTCCATAAACTTGTCGTAGATAGATTCTTGAATCAATGCACGTGATGGGCAGGTACAGACTTCACCTTGGTTAAAGGCAAACAAGACCAAGCCTTCTACGGCTTTATCCAAGAAGTCGTCATCCGCGGCCATGATGTCTTCAAAGAAGACGTTAGGCGATTTGCCACCCAACTCTAATGTCGCTGGAATCAAGTTGCTGGCCGCTGCTTGCGCGATGTAACGGCCGGTCGCAGTCGAGCCGGTAAAGGCGATTTTGGCGATACGCTTGCTGTTAGACAATGGCGCGCCCACTTCACGGCCATAGCCGTTGACCACGTTAATCACGCCAGGAGGTACCAAATCCGCAATCACTTCCAACAAGATTAACAAGCTGATAGGGGTAAATTCAGCTGGCTTCAGAACCACCACGTTACCGGCAGCCACTGCAGGCGCCAGTTTCCAGGCGGCCATCAGGATAGGGAAGTTCCATGGAATAATTTGACCCACAACGCCCAGCGGCTCATGGAAGTGGTAAGCCACAGTGTGCTCATCCAACTCACTCAAGCTGCCTTCTTGCGCGCGCAACGCCCCAGCAAAGTAGCGGAAATGGTCAGCTGCCAACGGAATGTCGGCGTTGAGCGTTTCGCGTATCGGTTTGCCGTTATCCACGGTTTCAGCGGTCGCAATCAGCTCAAGATTTTGCTCGATACGGTCTGCAATTTTGAGCAGCAAGGTTGAGCGTTCAATGACAGAGGTTTTACCCCATTTGTCTGCTGCGGCATGGGCCGCATCTAATGCCAGCTCAATATCTTCAGCGCTGGAACGGGCAGCTTGGGTGTAAGGCTTGCCGGTAATGGGGGAAATCACATCAAAGTATTCACCTTTGACCGGGGCAACCCATTTGCCACCGATAAAATTGTCATACTTGGCTTTGTAAGGCACTTTAACGCCCATCGCCTTAAGAAGATCCAAACTCATAGTAACTCCTGTATTTTTTCTATTAATATCGTAGCAGAACTGCTCTCCAAACCGCTTATATTGAATATAAATTCAATATCACGATAAACAACCGATAGGCCCTTATTCCACAAGGCTTACACGCCTGTTTAAGTGCAAGACAATAACCCCTAGTCCTGACAAAAGCAAGCGTTTTTCACTGATTCTGTGCTGTTTTATAAGACATGAGACCCGCGGCAAGTCTGTCCCATACTCTGGGTAAAAATACCTTTTAAAACAATCTCCCTACGCTGTTTAAAACAGGCTACGGCGTCGCAAAATTATTTGGCGTAGGGGGCATTTATGGGTATAATCGCGCCTTCTTTCGGAGAGATGGATGAGTGGTTTAAGTCACCACCCTGGAAAGGTGGCATAGGGGCAACTCTATCGAGGGTTCGAATCCCTCTCTCTCCGCCAGTGATTCAAATAAAAGCACCCTGACATTGCAGAGGTGCTTTTTTGCTTTAGGTTCTGTGGTGATTTTGACAGGTCTGATTGGGCTGAGCCTAGGTTGAGTGGCTACACCACACTTTGATTTTCAAACGCAGCCGCAGACGCAAGGCCTGCGGTGCGTATGTCGTCATGCTTCATGTGCATGTAAGCTAGCACCTTTGGCTAACGCGAACAGGGGACTTATTTCTTTTTATCGGTTTTTTCTGCTTTAGCTTCG
Source organism: Methylophilus sp. (assembly GCA_027489475.1). Classification (GTDB taxonomy): domain Bacteria; phylum Pseudomonadota; class Gammaproteobacteria; order Burkholderiales; family Methylophilaceae; genus Methylophilus. The sequence goes on along the minus strand of JAIXZQ010000003.1, from coordinate 1,684 downwards.
GGTGTTGCTTTTTTGCTGGTGACTACAATGTCTTTGCGAAGATTGCTCATGGTTGCAGACCCAATGCCTGGGACTTGATCCAACTCATCCACCGATTTAAAGCCCCCTGTTTTTTTGCGATATTCAATAATGGCCTGTGCTTTTGACGGGCCAATGCCGTTTAAGGATTCGAGTTCAGCTTGACTAGCCGTATTGATATCCACCGCCGCATGTACGGCAGGGATGCTCAGGCAAGCAATTAAACACACCAGCAATAGTTTTTTCATGGCAGTCTCCTTAATTTTTCTGGTTCTAGATTAAATGTAGGCCATGACGCTCGTAAAAGATAAAGCAGGCACATGGCCTGCTTTTATTGTAGCTAAGTACATCTCAACTCACGCGCCCAATGCACAATTAATGATAATATTTGTTAAATATTGTTAATAATCGACGTTAATGCAACAATCGGATCGGCCGCTTGGGTAATTGGCCGACCAATGACCAAATAGTGTGCGCCATTCGCTAAAGCTTGTGTCGGCGTCACAATTCGATGTTGATCATCTTGACTCGCTTCTGCGGGACGAATTCCGGGTGTGACCAAACAGAATGCCTCACCCAGTGTTGCTTTAAGCATGCTGGCCTCTTGTGCTGAGCAGACGACGCCAGATAAACCCGCTTGTTGAGTCATTTGTGCCAGCGCCAATACATGTTCTGGCAAGGGGCGGTTAATGCCTAGGCTGCGTAGGGTGGCTTCATCCATAGAGGTTAATACGGTAACGGCTATCAGCATAGGCGCTTGCGCGCCAAAGCGTTTATCCAGACCTTCTTGTGCAGCTTGCATCATGGCGAGACCGCCACTGGCGTGCACATTCAACATCCACACCCCAAGATTGGCGGCTGCCTGACAGGCTTTGGCCACGGTGTTGGGGATGTCATGAAATTTCAAATCGAGAAACACGTCATATCCGCGCGCAACAAGTGACTCGATAAACTGCGGCCCTGCGGCGGTAAACAGTTCTTTGCCTACTTTAAGTCTACAGAGCGTAGGGTCAAGGCGGGTCACCAAGGCAAGGGCACTGGCAGCATCGGCATAATCTAAAGCAACAATGATGGGGCTTGTAGTCATAAGGACGATTTCTTAAATGAGAAAGGGCGAATCACAAACGGATTCATACAGACTATTTACGTTTAAGCAGTTTGATATCGCGTATCGTAGCTTCAGTCGGCTCTGGCGGTAAGGATTCCCAAGCATTGCAGGCAGGACATTGCCAGTGATATTGCTTGGCTCTGAAGCCGCATTGATCACAGTAATACGCTGCACGATCACCAATGGCATTGCGAACGGTTTGCTGCATCAACTGTAAATCATGTTGATCGTCGTCTAATAAGGCACGGGCTTGTAGCAACTGGTCGAGTGACTTTAAGCTGGGTTTGCGTATCAGTTCGGTACGCGCCAGTTTGGCCGCTTGTTCAGGGCCTTCTGCCTGCAACGTAGCTTCATACAATACTGACATGATGCTGCTTAAGGGATAGGTTTCCAAATACTGTTGCAATTGGGCTAAGCCCGCATTGTGTGGTACTGATGATTGATTGGCGGGTGCGGTAGCAGCGAGCGAAGCATGCGCAGCTGACTCTTCAAGCAGGGCATAACTTTTTAACATTTTCTGCGCTACCAAGCCGAGGTGCTCTGGGGATTGCATTTCAA
>JAIXZQ010000196.1 GCA_027489475.1 Methylophilus sp. | reverse complement strand
TTGGGTCTTAATCAGGGCCATGGCGGTTCTTTCTTGCGAAGGCAATTAGCGGGCAGCGCTTTTTTGGTAAGCAATGGCAGGATTGACATCTTTACGCAAGATTTTACCATTTTTGGTACGTGGAAAATCCTTGGCCAGATACACGGCTTTGGGCGCTTTGTAGGCCGCCAAATGCTGTTTGCCAAACGCCATCAGCTCTTCGGGCGCAATCTGTGTATCCGGTTTAGGAATCACATAAATCACCACCAGCAGTTTGTCTTTTTCGATTTCTTCACCCACGGCGGCACAATCGGCAACGGCAGGATGGCCTTTGTACACCCGCTCGATTTCGTAGGGGGACACGCGGTAACCAAAGCTTTTGATAATGTCATCTTTACGGCCTAAAAACCACAGATAGCCATCGGCATCATATTTGGCATAGTCACCGGTAAAAAAGTAGCCATCGTGTTTATATTTGGCAGTTTCTTCTGGCAGGTTCCAATAGTGTAAAAACAAGCCGGGGTCGTTGTCTGGCACACAAATCATGCCCTCTTCACCCGTCGCAACCGGGGTATGGGTCTCAGGATTGAGCAACACAATCTGGTGGCCGGGCTGCGGAAACCCGGCTGAGCCAGCGCGTATGGGGCGGTATATGCTTTGCGACAGGTAATACGAAAACTCACTCATGCCTACGGCTTCGTAAATATCCAAGCCAAAGCGCGCACGCCATTGCGACAGCACTTCATCTGACAGGTGTTCGCCTGCACTCATAAAATGCCGCACACTGGGAATATCAGCCTGAGTCGCGCTGGTTTTTTGCAGCAATTGACGATAAATGGTGGGTACGCCAATAAAAATGGTAGCGGCATGTTTGGCAATCAGGTCTAGCCATTTTTGGGCATCATTTTTACCTTCATGCACAATCACTGTTTTGCCTAAATACAGCGGATCCATCAAGCCAGTACCTAGCACATAAGTCCAATTGAATTTGCCCGAGTGCATGATGCGGTCTTGCAATTGGTCACTGTAATTAAACCAAAATTGTGCCGCTGGTTGCCGCCCCAACAAGGCGCGGTGGGCGTGCAATACGCCCTTGGGATAGCCAGTAGTGCCCGAGGTATACACCAAATAGGCGGGGTCGTCTGCGGCGGTTACAGTGGCAGGGGCAATCGTAGTCACCGCAGCCATGGCCTCGGCCAGCGCATGTACGCTAAACCCTTGAACAGGGCTGACTGCTTGGGTCAGATGTGTGAGCAAAATGTGCTTGAGCTGTGGCGTTTGCGCGATATTTTGCTGCATAGTGGCCGACATGGCATTCCAGGCCTCGGCATCGGTCACCAGCACCACAGCGGCGGAATCCTTGGCCAGATAGGCGACTTCTTCGGCCGTCAACAAGGTAGAGGTGGGGACAGAAATTGCCCCGGTTTTCATGGTGCCCAAAAACGCTGTTGGATAGTCCAGACTGTTAGGCAGGCGAATCAACACGCGGTCACCCGGTACCACCCCCAAGTTGCGTAATACTTGGGCAAAGCGGTCTGTGCGCTCAGCCAGCTCAGCAAAGGTCATGCTACTGGTGCCAAAGGTATCATCCTCAACAATCATGGCAATGTGGTCGGCACTGGGTGTACCCAGATGGCGGTCACTGCAGGCGACGCCGATATTAAAGTGGGCGGGGATCTCCCATTGCCAGTGTGGATAAGGGGCTAACTGTGTCATGTTCTTACCTTTCATCTGCATTCAACCAGTGGGTATTGGCCGAAGGGACATGCGCTCTTGTGGAACACATGTGTCAACAATTGCATCAGTGCTTTACGGTTGGTCACGAACAAGCTGTACGCCGCTAAAGCACCCTCTTTTTTACAACAAAATGCCGTAAGGCCAGTTTTGACGCACCACTTGGGCGGGCATCAACTGCAAGACATGCAAGGCAAATTCCATGTCGCTCACCTTGAGTGCACGCAAGGCATGGGCGCGCAACAAGGTCTGTAGGGCTTTACCAAACATCGGCGGGTCTAACATCTCGCCTTCAAACTTAATCGCCCCGCCCAGCAAGGCATCGGCCTCAATCGCCGCTTTTAAAATCGCCACTTTCTGGTTAATTTCGGTGGGCGACGGGGTGTATGCGGTTTTGCACAAATGAATATGTCCTGGATGAATCACCTGCTTGCCCGTCAGCCCCATGGCAGCCTCTTGGCAGGCATGTTTGTACACCACGCGCGATTCGTTGTCGCCATGCAAATCCAGCCAGCGACGCACATCATGCGGCTCGACAAACTTGTCCGGCATGATGTTGCTGCCTATCAACGTCTCCACGCCGCCAATCACGCCTTTACCGGCAATCCGCGCTTCAAAAATCAATTGATTGATAAAGTAAAACAACTCCTCTATCCAATGCTCGGGGGTGATATGAATGCCCAACGCTTTTGAGAAGTCATGGATCCCAAACACCACATGTTTCACCGTGTCGTATTGCATCAGTTCTGGGGCAATCTTGAGTGACTTAGGGTGCTCAATAATCGGCTGTATGGTGATTTGCGGATTGATACTGAGCAAAAAGCTTGATAAGTCACGCACTTCTGCCGCGCCATACGACTCGCCGGCTTTGGCCAACATGACGACATCGATGTATTCACCCATGTCGCGCACCAGCTTCATGTCTTCTTCATATTCATCGGTGCGAAAGGAGTTGGCACGAATCGCAATCGTCACCCGGCTATTCACCTTGCGCAGCTTGGGCAGCTCTTGCCGCAGCAGCGTGCGGCTCATTTCTTTTTGCCGACAGCCATCTTCCAAGTCAAAAATAAGCGTATGGGCGTTGGTGAAATGCGCATGCTTGACCATGCGGTTAGCCGCCTGCTCCATGTCCTCATAAATGCCCAAGCTGGGGGCGTATTTCACCGGTGGGTAATACAGTTGTATCCCCGGCCAATAATCGCCTAGCGCGCTGGCGTCCAGCGCAATGGGTTCTTCTCCCATGTGTTGACTCATGCGGACTCCTGTTCTGTCTGTGGACGGCTGTCTCTGAGTTTTTCTAATACAGCGGCATATTGGCGCGCCTGTGTTGCGGAGCATGGACCCTGATCGGTCAGGCCTTGAATCAACGCCCAAAACGTATTGTCTGGCAGTTCAAGCAAGGCATCGAGTTGGGTCATTTCATCCAGTGTCAGGCCATTAAAATGGGTGCTGACAAAGCGTTGCAATACGATATCCAGCTCCAACATGCCACGCCGGCAGCGCCAAGCCAGACGCCGTTGTTCGGCTTCACGCAAAATCTCTGCATTCAACATGCGTCTCTCCTATAACACCTTAATCCCAAATATTTTTTTGGCGGGTTGTGTTGCTTTATGTGCTTTGGCTTTCTCAATTTTGAGGTCTTTAATCGCCGCAATCGCTGCATTCGGATTCAGTTTTTTCGGGCAAACGTCAGTACAGTTCATGATGTTGTGGCAACGGTACAGGCGATACGGGTCTTCGAGATTTTCCAGTCGCGCGTCTTGTTCTTGGTCGCGGCTATCGGCAATAAACCGATAGGCCTGCATCAACCCGGCCGGGCCGACAAATTTATCTGGGTTCCACCAGAAGCTGGGGCATGAGGTGGTGCAAGCGCCGCAGAGAATACATTCGTACAGGCCGTCCAGTTTGGCGCGGTCTTCTGGGCTTTGCAGACGCTCAGTCTCGGGCGGCGTGTCGTGGTTTTGTAAATACGGCATCACTGAGTGGTAGTTATCAAAAAACTGCGTCATGTCTACCACCAAGTCACGAATCACCGGCAAGCCGGGCAATGGCCGTAGCACCACAGGCTCTTCTAAGCTATCCAGTTTGGTAATGCAGGCAAGGCCATTTTTGCCGTTGATATTCATGGCATCGCTGCCACACACACCCTCACGACAAGATTTACGCAGGCTTAGAGTTTCGTCCTGCGCCTTAATCCGCATCAGGGCATCCAGCAACATTTGGTCGCTGTCTTCGAGCGCCACGTCGATGTCTTGCATGTAGGGCTTGTCATCAACATCTGGGTTAAAGCGATAGATAGAGAAACGCATATCAATAGACTCTTTTCTTCAACTCAAAAGGGGCCACGCTCAACGGTTGCAAACGAACGGGCTTGTACTGTAATTCGTGTCCAGCGGCGGAATACAAGGAGTGGGTCAGCCATTGCTGGTCGTCGCGCTCAGGGTAATCTTCACGCGCATGCGCACCCCGGCTTTCTTGGCGTGCATGGGCTGCCCGCATGGTGGCCTGTGCCACTTGCATCAGGTTATCAAGCTCTAGCGCCTCGACGCGGGCGGTGTTAAACACTTTGCTCTTATCGCTGATACGTATGGCTTGCGATTGCTCAGCCACCGACTGAATCGCGTCGACACCGCTGGCCAGCAACTCAGGAAAGCGAAACACGCCACAATGTTTTTGCATGGTTTGGCGCATGCGCTGGCCGACTTCGGCTGCTTTTTCACCCTCACTGCTGGCTTCTAAACGGGCCACCCGACTCAGGGTCGCGTCGGCCACGTTGGCAGGCAGCGGTTTGTGTGCGCCTTGTCCGGCAATGTCTTTGGCCATTTTGTCGCCCGCGGCTTTGCCAAACACCACCAAATCCAGCAGAGAATTTGAGCCCAAACGGTTGGCCCCGTGCACAGAGACACACGCGCACTCACCTACCGCATACAAGCCATTGACCACTTGCTCGCGTTGACCATCGTAGGCCACGACTTGTCCATCCAAATTAGTGGGGATGCCCCCCATCATGTAATGCACAGTAGGCACAACTGGAATCGGCGCTTCGGTGGGGTCTACGCCTGCAAAGGTTTTGGCGATTTCGCGGATACCGGGCAAGCGCTTATTAATAATCTCCTCACCCAAGTGGTCGAGTTTCAGGTAAACCGCGTCTTGATGTTTGCCAACGCCACGACCTTCTTTAATTTCGGTGGCCATGGCGCGGGAGACCACATCGCGACTGGCCAGATCTTTGGCGCTGGGCGCATAACGCTCCATAAAACGCTCACCGTCACGGTTAACCAAATAGCCGCCCTCACCACGCACACCTTCGGTGATTAGCACCCCAGCATTCAACACGCCAGTGGGGTGAAACTGCCAAAACTCCATGTCTTGCAAGGGCAAGCCTGCACGGGCGGCCATGCCTAGGCCATCGCCTGTATTGATATAAGCATTGGTACTGGCCTGAAAAATACGCCCTGCACCGCCGGTGGCCAGCATGGTGGCTTTGGCATGAATGACGTGAATGTCGCCAGTTTCAATTTCTAATGCAATCACCCCCAGCACATCGCCGTCGGTGTCGCGGATTAAATCCAGTGCAAACCACTCAATTAAAAACTGTGTATTGGCTTTGACGTTGCGTTGATACAGGGTATGCAACATGGCGTGGCCGGTGCGGTCTGCCACGGCACAGGTCCGTGAAATCGGCTGCTCACCAAAATTGCGTGTCATGCCGCCAAACGGGCGCTGAAAAATACGGCCATTTTCTAGCCGGTCAAACGGCATGCCAAAATGTTCGAGCTCGATAATGGCCTTGGCGGCATTGCGACACATAAACTCAATGGCATCTTGGTCGCCCAGATAATCTGAGCCTTTGATGGTGTCGTACATATGCCATAACCAGTTGTCGTCAGACACGTTCCCTAAGGCTGCCGCAATGCCGCCCTGCGCCGCCACCGTGTGCGAGCGCGTAGGAAACACTTTGGACAATACCGCGACATCGGCACCGGATTCGGCCAGTTGTAGCGCGGCACGCAACCCCGCGCCGCCGCCGCCGACAATGACTGCATCCACCTGATGGTGCTGCAATGTGCTTACACGTGTGCTCTGAGAATCAGCCATGCCACAACCCTTTAAACGTTCATTCCAAAACAAATCCACAAAACCGCTAAACCATTGCCAAGCACCGTCACATCGACCAGCGCCTGTATCACGCCACGGCTGGGCAAATGTGGCACATAGTCACGCAACACATCACGCACACCCAACCAAGCATGCAACAGCATGCAGACAAAAAACCATACCACCAGCAGTCGCCACCACAGCGAACTGAATACCGCCACCCAACTGGAATAATCGTGCGGGGCACACACTAGCAAGCGCAGCCAAAACAGCAGCAATACCAATGCCATCGACACCGCGCAGAGCCGCTGTGTTAACCAACGGCGCATACCGGGATACTTGGCGGTCAATAATTCAATCAACATGGCGTTATCCCCAGATAGCCCACAACACCAGCAACATGGTCAACGCCACCAACCACAGCACGACGCGGCTAGAAAAGCGGGCTTTTTGCAAACTGGTCATCCAGTGCACATCCATCGCCAAATGCCTTAAGCCCGCGTAAAAATGGTGAAAAAATGCCCAACTCAACAGTGTCACCAGCAGCTTAAACGGCCATTGCTGCAAGCGAGCGGCCGTCGCCGCATAGCCTTGCGCATTGACCAGTGATTGGTACAACAACCAACACAGCCAAGGCTGGATGACAAACAAAGCCACGCCACTGGCGCGGTGCATGATAGACACCACGGCATTGACCGGTAACCGGATGGTCCATAAATCCAGGTTTTTTGGTCTACGCTTGACGGTCTTTTTAACAATCATAAACTTACTCAGTTTGGGTAGCCGCAGCCGCCACTGCCCCAGCCACAAACGCCATCAAGCGCGGATCAAACGGTTTAGGAATGATGTAATCTTTGCCAAAGCTGAGTGAAGTCAGCTGATAGGCTGATAGCACTTCAGCCGGTACCGGTTCACGCGCCAGTTGACCGAGGGCCTTGGCCGCGGCCACTTTCATTTCCTCTGTAATCTGTTTGGCCTGCGCATCCAGCGCGCCTCTAAACAAATAAGGGAAACACAAAGCGTTATTCACCTGATTTGGAAAATCACTGCGCCCAGTCGCCATGATGGCATCGTCACGAATGGCCGCGACTTGTGATGGCAAGATTTCGGGATCAGGGTTTGCCAGCGCAAAAATCACCGGCTTGGCCGCCATGCGGCTCACCAACTCAGGTGGCAAGCCATTTTTGGCCGACACACCGATAAAGACGTCGGCATCTTGCATGGCATCGGCCAAGGTTTTCACCGGCCCTGGCGTAATCGCCAGTTCGCGGTTGTTGTCGTGCAAATCGTCGCGGTCTAGGTCAAGCACGCCTTTGCGGTCCACCATGGTGATGTGGGTGGCACCCATGCGCTTGAGTAGTTTGGCACATGAACAACCCGCCGCACCCGCGCCGAGAAACACGACCTTGGCGCGGGCGAGCGTTTTGCCTTGGAGATCTAATGCATTCAATAAGGCAGCCGCAACAATCACTGCTGTGCCATGTTGGTCGTCATGAAACACCGGAATATCGAGGCGTTTTTTCAGCTCATTTTCAATGTAAAAACAATGCGGAGCCGCAATGTCCTCGAGGTTGATGCCACCAAACGTCGGCGCGATATTCACCACGGTTTGAATAAACTCATCTGGACTGGCGGCATTGACTTCAATATCAAACACATCAATGCCAGCAAAGCGTTTAAACAGTACGCCTTTGCCTTCCATCACGGGCTTACCGGCCAGCGCACCCACATTGCCTAGCCCCAACACCGCCGTACCATCGGTAATCACCGCCACCAGATTGCCTTTGTTGGTGTATTTATAGGCATTGGCAGGGTCGGCTTCAATCTCACGTACTGGCGCAGCCACGCCAGGGGTGTATGCCAGTGACAAATCTTGTTGCGTCACGCAGGGTTTGGATGACTCCACACTCAGTTTTCCGGGCTTGGGAAACTGGTGGTAATCCAACGCACGTTGTTTTAAATCATCCATGGGGGCTCCTAGCTACTCTGTTGATTGTGATCATTTGACCTAGCAATATGCGCACACAGGATGCGCTATTCCAGCTCACTCATGTAATGATGGTCATCGGTCAGACACAGCCCCAGACGCCATTCCATCGGTTTATCGCCATAGGTAAACGATACCCGTTCTATGCTTAACAGCGGATAGCCTTCTTTAAGCCCCAAAGCCTTGGCGACTTCTGCATCGGCAGCCACCGCTTTGATACGCTCTTCGGCACGAATCATGCGGATGCCAAATTGCGACTCATACATGCTGTACATCGAACCATTGCTTTCTTCCACCTTGGCGCGGTTAAGGCCTTTAAATGGTGCGGCAGGCACAATAATGTGGTCATAAATCAAAGGCCGCCCCGAGAAGGTCAACAATCGCTTGACGTCTATGGTGGTGGCACCCGCTTTCATCTCCAGCACTTTGCCGATATGCACACTGGCCTTGCCCTTTACGCAAGACAAAAATTCGTTTTGCAGCATTTCTTTCTGCCCGTTTTCAGCGGTCAGGCGTAAAAAGCGCAATTTGACGTCATCTTGATTATGCGTGGCAACAAACGTGCCTTTGCCTTGACGACGGATCAAAATGTTTTCAGTCGCCAAGCTGTCAATCGCCTTACGTACTGTGCCTTGACTGACTTTATAGCGTTGCGCCAGCTCGATTTCACTGGGAATCATGTCCCCTGGTCGCCACTCGCCGCCAATCAGGCTTTGCGTGATCAATACCTTAATCTGGTCATACAGCGGTCTATAACTGGCGGCACCTAACTGTTTATCCATCGCTTGCACTCCTAAGGCTTGCACTCCAAACATCATCTGACTTTCCAATCGCATTCATTGCGTTTTTTAATTTATAACATAGCGCTTTTTTCTTGTCCACTGTTTTATATCTTATATAAGACATAAGATATTTGTTGACAGAGTTTTTTTCTTGTTGAATAATGAGATCAATTTCGAAGCCGTAAAGGACTCTCCATGTCATATGCACTCAGACCCAGACGCTCCATGCTCTATGTGCCTGGCTGCAATCTGCATTATCTTGAGCGCGCCCGCACCCTCGCCGCTGACTCTGTCATCTTGGATTTAGGTGACCCGATTTTGGTGGATGCTAAACTGCAATCCCGCGAAAACGTGGTCAATGCGGTCAAGCAAGGCGGATATGGCAAACGCGAGGTGGTGGTTCGGGTCAATGACCTCAACTCCATCTGGGGCCATGATGACATCAAGGCGGTTGCCAACATTGGCGCAGATGCCATTTTGTTTCCCAACATCGAGTCGCGTGAGCATGTACTGCAAGCGCAACAATTACTGGATGACGCGGGGGGCAAAGAGGTGCCCATGATGGTGATGATAGAAAGCCCGTTGGCGGTACTGAATGCCAAAGAAATTGCTGCTGCCTCAGAGCGCGTTATCTGTATGGTGATGGCCACCTCAGACCTGATTTCGCAGTTGCATGCCCGCGTTACGCATGAACGCTCCGCCATTCTGACCTCGTTGTCACTGGTGGTGCTGGCCGCCCGTGCCTACGGCAAAGGCGTGATTGATGGCATTACCTCAGACTTTAAAAATATGCATTCCTTTGAATATGCCTGTCGTTTGGGCCGTGACATCGGCTTGGATGGCAAATCGCTGGTGCATCCTGCGCAAATCGCTTATTGCAATGATGCCTACACGCCGCAGCGTGGCGAGGTTGAGCATGCCAGACTGATTATCAAAGCGCTGAAACAAGCCAATGAAAGCGGCCAGGGCACTGTGGTCGTCAATGACAAACTGGTTGAGCATCACCATATCAAAGCCGCGCAACGCCTGATTCAGCTGGCAGAAGCCATTGCTGAACTGGAAGAAGACTATATTTAAAAAGGGCTCAGCATGCAGGGGAAAATCTACAGCGGACGTTTCTTTGAGGACTTTGTGCTCGGCGAAACCATACAGCACGCCACCCCGCGCACCATCACTGCGGGCGATTGCGCCTTGTATATTGCGCTGACCGGGGCACGCAATCCATTGCATTGCAGTGCGCCATTTGCGCAATCGCTGGGTTACCCTCAGATGCCAATTGACGATTTATTGGCGTTTCATATCGCCTTTGGTAAAACCGTCCCCGATATTTCTGTCAATGCGGTAGCCAATCTGGGCTATGCAGATGTGCGGTTTATTCAACCAGTGTTTGTGGGTGATACCTTGACGACGCGCAGTGAAGTCATCGGTCTGAAGCAAAACTCTAGCGGTAAAAACGGTGTGGTCTGGGTGCGCTCAACCAGCGTGAATCAAGAC
>JAIXZQ010000317.1 GCA_027489475.1 Methylophilus sp. | reverse complement strand
GCAGGCACAATGGTTGAGATTGCGTGTTTGTACACCATTTGTGTCACGGTGTTTTTTAACAAAATCACATATTGATCAAAAGAATCCACTTGCCCTTGCAGTTTAATGCCATTGACCAGATAGATGGATACTTGAACATGTTCTTTTCTTAAGGCATTCAGAAACGGATCTTGCAGCATTTGGCCTTTGTTATTCATGAGGTTGCTCCTTGTTTGTTTTAATGGTATTGGAGTTTTTTATACTATTGCACACCAATCTAGCTTACTGACTATCATTGTACTTATTTGTTCATTTTTCAATGCTTAAGCGGTTAAGTTAGGAAATAAAACCCGCAAACGCTGCAAACAAACTGTTTTGCCCAGCAGCGCCATGACCTGATCAATGCTAGGCGACTGCGCAATGCCAATCACAGCCACCCGCAAAGGCATGGCCAATTTGGGAAACTTGATCTGTTGCGCAGCAACCACCTGATTCAGAGCATCATGCAAGATATCGGCTGTCCAGGCAGAATCTTGAACCTGTTGTACAAAGGCCTCAATGATTGCCGCCGTTTCTGGCTGTATATGCTTGGCGGCGTCTGCCTCATTGATGACAGGCGTCTGATAGAAAAACGCAATTTCTTTGGCCAACTGATTCAGGTTGTTGGCGCGTTCACGATACAGGGTCAGCACTGCATGTAAGTCAGGGGCTTGCGTATCAGTGATCCCCAAGGCCAACAATCTAGGCTTAACCTCATCCGCCAAGCGCTCAAGCGGCAGGGTTTTGATGTAATGTGCATTCAGCCAGTTGAGTTTTTCGGTATTAAACTGCGCGGCAGAAGGTGTGATATGGTCTAGATCAAACCACTGGCAAAACTGCGCCATGCTAAACACTTCGTCATCGCCGTGTGACCAGCCCAAGCGCGCCAGATAATTGAGCACCGCCTCACGCAAATAGCCATCTTCATGGTATTGCATCACGCTGACTGCGCCATGCCGTTTGGATAGCTTCTGGCCGTCGTCACCCAAAATCATCGATAAATGCGCGTATTGTGGCACCGTTGCCCCAAGCGCTTTGAGCATATTGATTTGTCGTGGCGTATTGTTGACATGGTCATCGCCGCGTATCACCTGCGTAATGCCCATCTCCCAATCGTCCACCACCACACAAAAATTGTAGGTCGGCGTCCCGTCGGCGCGGGCAATAATCAAATCATCCAGCTCAGCATTGGCAATCTCAATCCGACCTTTGACCAAGTCCTGCCAAACCACCACACCTTCAGTCGGGTTCTTAAAACGCACTACCGGTGGCACATTGTCTGGCGGGGGCGGCAATACCTTGCCAGGTTCTGGCCGCCAGCGACCATCGTAGCGGGGCTTGATCCCCTGCTGCATCTGCTGTTCACGCAAAGCATCCAGCTCTTCTTTGCTACAGTAGCAATAATACGCATGGCCCTCATCCAGCATGCGCTGAATCATGCGCTTGTACACATCCATGCGCTGCATTTGATAAAACGGGCCCTCATCATGATCAAGTTGCAACCATGCCATACCATCTAAAATCGCCTGCACCGCCTCTGGCGTAGAGCGCGCCACATCGGTATCTTCAATGCGCAGGATAAACTGTCCGCCATGCCGTTTGGCATACGCCCACGAGAACAAGGCCGTGCGTGCCCCACCGATATGTAAATAACCAGTAGGACTTGGAGCGAAGCGGGTTTTAACAACAGACATGAGCACTCGTGAACCAATGAAAAAAACGGCATTTTAGCATGCCGCTTATGCAAAGCTGCTGACAGGCGTTGTATACACAGCATGACAGTCGCAAGCGGGGTTTAATTATTTTTTGTTTTAAGCTTCCAAAGTTTAGATGCCCAGCTCTTTACGATGTGCTCGTATCCAGCTTTCTAAATGTTTGAGCAAATTATTGGCTTGTTTAATACATTCCGACACGGCCTCATCGCTAATCGGGTCGCCTTCGTAATCGCTAACATTTCTTTGCTTACGCAAAGCATGCAAAATAATCACTACCGATGGATGGATGCCTAACGTTATTGAAAGTGATTGAATCGCAGTTTGATGATGTCAAGGCTGACTTGTCGAGGTACGATAACCATTCAACCACAAACCAAGCATGGCGCTTTGCATAATCGCTTTGTAAGCAGCATCAAAACGAGTTTCACCGCTCACAGCCTCAACTTGTGAATCTGCAATATTACGCTTAATCGCATCAAGTAAACGAAGCAAAGCATCGTTAGTGGGATGATGTAAGTGTAGCTGTTTGATTTTCAGTAAGTTGTCTAAGCTCATGCTCAGAGCCAATCATAAATAACTTCGGCTTATTTAAAATTTCTTTCAAAAACGAGTCATTTTTCTCGACACGATTTTTAAAATGAGTCATCGAATACACGACTGGATTAATTTCACGCCCAAGAGTAACTTGGATTTCGTGCAGCAAACTCACTACATCACCAAATCCTATATCGCCAATCACCATGACATCAATGTCACTATTCGTTTGAGCCTCGCCACGCGCTACCGAACCAAACACCATCGCAAGCTGAATCTGATGTTTTGCAACAGACAATGCATCCGCGATGACATCAGCTAGACCAGAGGTT
>JAIXZQ010000285.1 GCA_027489475.1 Methylophilus sp. | reverse complement strand
AGACCCGCGTCGCCGCGGGTCTCAAACACGTCTCCACTTGCAAATCTGGGGACTGCCACGGCCATCATCACGCCTGTCAGCGCGATGACAACCACCAGTTCAACTAATGTGAAGCCCCGTTGAACCTGCATGCTGTGTATTAACCACCGCAGTTAGCAGCAGTCAGCCCTGTGGTAACCACGATACCGGTGGCTTGTGTGTATGTCAGTGTGCAGCTGGCATTGCTACCGACCTGGAAGGTGGTGACACCACCGGCATGGGAGGCAGTGAATTGACCATCCAAAGATTGCAGCGCAGCGACGATGCCGCCAGCGGCCGCGGTAGGATACCCAGGTGTCGCACTGGCAGTATCTACCGCCACGGTTTGACCATCCATGGTAATGCTAGCACCTGAGCTGCCAGCGGCCACCCAAGAAGCGCGGGCCATATTGGCGGCTGAACGCACAGAGGCTGCCAGACCATTGCCTGCGGCCACACGGGCGTTAGATTGCACGTTCACAAAACGTGGCAACGCCGTGGCGGCCAGAATCCCCAGCACTGCAATCACCACGACCAACTCAACCAACGTAAAACCTGCTTGTTTTTTCATTCTAAAAACTCCTCATCAAAGTGTCTGCCGTTATGTCCACAGTGGCAGAGATAAACTGCGTTTAACCTCAATAAAAAAATAGTCCAAACTTTTTTCACAAACACTGCAATCTAGCGATATTCGCGTTAATCTCGGTGTAGCAAAAGCTGTGCCAGACATTTTTTGTCACCTGCCTGTCATGCTTTTTTAGCAGGTGTCCTCCTGTAACCCCGCGTGCTGCCTTGGGTTAACCGCCTTTGAGCATGACTGAGCTCATGTCCCAAATCGGTAAAAATACCCCCAACGCCAAGATCAACACCAAGACACCGAGAAAGATAATCAGGATGGGCTCAATCTGCGCGCCCAGCGTTTTAACGTCATATTCGACGTCAGCTTGATACATATCAGCAATTTCTTGCATCAAATCATCCAAAGAGCCAGATTCTTCACCCACCGCAATCATTTGCAACACCAGCGCATTAAACACCCCAGTTTGGGTGGCGGTGCGCAAAATGGTCTCGCCGCGCTCAATGCCGCTAGACATACTGAGGATTTTGGCCGAGATATAGTCGTTTTCCACCGTTTGCGCCACCAATCGCAAGGCCTGCAAAATAGGCAAGCCGCTGCGGGTAGACAAGGCAAAACTGCGCGCAAACCTTGCCATGGTGCCTTTAAAGATAATCTTGCCCGCAATCGGAATCCGCATTTTGATACGGTCCCATTTGCTACGCCCAGCTGGGGTGCTAATCAGTTGCTTAAAGCTCCAGCCCGCGCCCACCAGCATGCCAATCAATACATACCAGTAGTTGCGCATAAAACTTGAAAACGCAATCAGCATCTTGGTAATCACCGGCAAATCGGCATGCATATTGGCAAACACTTTTTCAAACTGCGGAATCACCATAACATTGATGACCACAATGGCAATTGCCATCGCCGTCAGCACAAATATCGGATACTGCAGCGCCGACTTAATCTGTCCACGCATAAAGCGCTCAAACTCGATATGCTGGGCCAAACGTAAAAAGATATTGTCCAGATTGCCCGTCGTCTCACCGACGCGAATCATGCTGATATAAAAACCATCAAACACTTTGGGATGCTCTGCCATCGCCACTGACAGTTCGCGGCCTGAATCCAAGCTGACTCTGAGTTGCCCCACCACTTGGGCCAACTTAGGGTTGCCGACGGAGTTTTGTATGCCAGTCAGCGCCCGCATAATCGGAATCCCCGCCTTAAGCAAGGTATACATCTGTCGGCTAAACAGCATGACATCCAGACTGGTGACTTTTTCTTCAAACAGATTAAGCGCCACCACGGCAGTGGCGGACTTCTGCTTGATCTCAATCGGGGTGATTCTGGAGACAATCAGCGCAGACCCCAAAGCATCGAGGTCGGCCGCTTCTTGCGTCCCGCTGACCATCATGCCGTCATCGGTACGGCCTTTGTATTCAAATATCGGCATAGGGCTTATTCTTCAAACTGGTTATCCACACGCATGATTTCCTCTAACGTGGTTTTGCCAGTCAATGCCAGATGTAGCGATTGGTCACGCAGGGTTTTGCCTTTGAGGCGCTCTCTGGCTTTTTTGATAAAGATATTGGTGTCTGGCATATTGCAGGCCATGGCCAATTCGTCGGTCATTTCTAAAAACTCATACAAACCAATGCGGCCCAGATAGCCAGTGCGGTTGCAATGCTGGCAGCCGCGGCCCAATTTAAAACTGTGGGCGGCCAAGTCAGTCACCCCTAGCGTGTTCAGCCATACGGTTTCGGATTCATTAGGCGTGTGTGGCTGTGCGCAATGGGGACAGACCAAGCGCACCAAGCGCTGCGCCATCACGCCAAGCAAGGACATCGCCACCATAAAGCGTGGCACCCCCATGTCTATCAAGCGGACTGGGGCGGTAGACGCATCATTGGTATGCAGGGTAGAAAGCACCAAGTGGCCGGTCATCGAGGCACGTAAACCGGTTTGCGCGGTTTCTTCATCCCGCATCTCGCCCACCAGCACAATATCCGGGTCTTGCCGCAAAATGGCACGCAACAGTTTGGGGAAATCCAGCTCAATCTTTTCATTCACCTGGGTTTGGATAATGCCGGGTAGCCGATATTCCACCGGGTCTTCCACCGTAATGACTT
>JAIXZQ010000189.1 GCA_027489475.1 Methylophilus sp. | reverse complement strand
TCGATATTGTAGTAAGCGCGGGTTGCCGGCACCATGACATGCACGACAATATCACTGAGGTCGACCAGCACCCACTCACCTTCTTTTTCACCTTCAATGCCACGCGTGTCCACGCCTTTTTCTTTCAGCTTTTCACGCACATTGTCAGCAATCGCCTTGCATTGGCGGGTAGAGTTACCACTGGCAACAATCATATAACTGGTGACCGCCGTCATTTGGCGGACATCCATCACGGTGATATCAAACGCTTTGATGTCTTCTAAAGCGTCTATCACAGCTAACTTCATGTCTTCAAGAGACATTCCTTCATTCGATGCGTGCATAAGTCTCTTTGCTAAATTCAATGGTCGGATGCGGGGGTGGAGGTCGTTGCCATCGCTCACCGCAGATTATGCGGCCTGCGCAGGAATAGTATTCTTTTCAGCCACAATGCGATTGTCCGCATTGACATACACCAGTTGTGGCTGATAATTCGTCAGCTCGACCTCGTTATAAATGGCATAACTGGCGATAATAATTAAATCGTTGGGGTCTGCTTTGTGTGCGGCAGCACCGTTGACTGAAATCACCCCGGAGTGGCGCTCTGCACGAATGGCATAGGTGGTAAAACGCTGACCATTATTGATGTTGTAAATCTGGATTTGCTCATATTCGTGAATATTCGCCGCTTCCAGCAAGGCCTCATCAATCGCGCAACTGCCTTCGTAGTGCAGCTCACTGTGCGTTACCCGCACGCGATGCAGCTTTGATTTCAACATGGTTCTTTGCATTGCGTCCCTTCAATCTAAACTGCCGCAGGCGCGGAAAAGGTCGTAATTATAAAGTTATCAATGGCTTAGCGCAAAATAATTTTAAGCCCGCTGCGCGACTGACGTGCATGCTACCCTAGGTGCAAGTCCCTGCAAGCAACACAGCGATTACTCGACTTGCGTAAAAGGCAGTGCCACCTCAATATTATCTATTAGCCGCGTGTGGCCCAGTTTAGCCGCTGCCAGCACCACCCAAGTCTTGTCGTTGCGTTCTGATGGCCGCAAATCCGCAGGGTGACGAATCTCAATGTAATCAACTTGCCAGCCGTGTTGCGTCAATTGTGTCATGGCTTGACGGCACAAGGCTGCATAATCCCGCGCCCCCGTTAACAAAGTCAGTCTTATGTCACCTAGTTGCGCATATAACTGTGCGGCTTGTGTTTTTTGCGCTTCGGTTAAATACCCATTGCGGGAACTCATAGCCAAACCACTGGCTTCACGCTGAGTCTCACAAGCGATGATCTCAATGGCAAAATGTAACTGTCTCACCATCTGGCGAATCACCATCCATTGCTGATAATCCTTTTTGCCAAACACCGCCACCTGCGGATTCACCATATGAAACAGCTTGGCCACCACCGTACACACGCCAACAAAATGACCCGGCCGACTGGCGCCGCATAATATGTCGGCCAGCGGGGGCGGCTGTATGGTGACGGTTTGATGCAACCCTTGTGCATCCGCATCGGGATACATCTCGTTGATAGAAGGCGCAAATACAGCATCCGCACCCACCTTAGCCAGTTGTTCGCAATCCGCCGATAAGGTACGTGGATAACTGCCAAAGTCTTCATGTGCGCCGAATTGCAAGGGGTTCACAAAGATACTCACCACCACCAGCTGCGCATGGCGCTTGGCTGCTGTGACCAATTGGCAATGTCCGGCATGAAGATTGCCCATGGTGGGTACCAAGGCAATGCGCTGAGCGGCATGTTGATTGAGAAACTGGCGGAGTTCGCCCAAAGTATGAAACAACTGCATAGCGGTAAGCAATCTTCACGGCATTTAAAAGCCGCACCATAACACAGCAACGGTTTTTTTGTCTGCGCCAGGTTAGATGATGGGCAAACTCTCAGTCAACATTTGACAAGGCTTTCCTTCCCCGCCTATAGTCATCAATGCACACTAAACAGCAACAAACACAGGGGAGAAACAAAGCATGAGCGTGGTATCAGAATTTAAACAATTTGCCTTAAAAGGCAATGTGATGGACTTGGCAGTCGGTGTCATTATCGGGGGGGCTTTTGGCAAAATCGTGGATTCCATGGTGAATGACATCATCATGCCTATCGTCGGAAAGCTGTTTGGGGGCTTTGATTTCAGTAATTTATTTATCGCATTAAATGGCCAATCCAGCGAGTTAACTCTTGCCGAAGCGAAAAAACTCGGCGCCGTACTCGCCTACGGTAACTTTATTACCATCGTGCTCAATTTTATTATCTTGGCATTCATTATTTTTCAGATGGTGAAATTCATGAACAGCCTGAAGCAAGCAGAGCCAGCGCCAGCTGCGCCTGCAACGCCTGAAGATATCGTCTTGTTGCGTGAGATTCGTGACAGCCTGAAAAAATAAGGTTTAGCCTCTGGCCACCGATTTTGGCCAACCAAATACATAAGGGCGCCTAGGCGCCCTTATGTATTTCAAACTTAGCAGGTTTACCACATCACATTAACTTGCCTGGCCCTGTACGCATGCAGAACTACAAATTGGCTGGATTAGCAGGAATTTCGTAGGTTTGACCGCTGTTGGTATCGGCACCGTCGTTATTCAAAAACACTACCACGCTGACATGGTCATCGATGATATCGAGTTCTGTGGTTTGGTAAAATTCGCCTTTGGCATCTTTAATGATATTGTGATAGTGCCAGATGGAGGCCACGACACGACCACTGTCTTTGAGTTTGACATCTTCAGCACGGGCAGGCTCACCTAACAAAGCAATGACTTCTGCACGGGTCATCTTCCCCACCTTGTCCACAAATGCACGCTCATCCATTTGGATGTCCGTCGCGGTGGCCGGCGTTTGACCGGCATTGGCAGGTTCTGCCATCGCCAGCGACCCTACCGATAATAATGCTGCTGCCAAAACCCCATTCATCCATGTGTATGCGCTCATCATCTCTCTCCTTAATGCCATGTTCAGGCAATCAAAACCACATAAAGGTTCCATGCACGCGATGTTCAAAGCTAGTCGAGGCAGAAATGCGTGCTACGCGCAGTACAGCCGCTTCACCAGCTTGCACTGGCGCAAAGATTACACAGATTCGATAGGGTAAGCTTCTTCGGGCAATTGCTCGACTTGCAACACATGCACCCGTCGGCTATCAGCATGCAACACTGTCACACTCAGATTATCGATGCGCACATGCTCACCACGTTTTGGCAAATGCCCAAAATGGTTGACCACGAGTCCGCCCACCGTAGAAAACTCCTCGTCACTAAACGCGGTACCGATGGCTTCGTTAAACTCAGGAATCTCGGTCAGCGCTTTTACCCGATATTTTCCTGGGGCTTGCTGAATAATGTTGCTTTCCTCTTCATCATCGTCGTATTCGTCTTCGATATCACCCACAATCTGTTCCAGCACATCTTCGATGGTCACCATGCCGGCGACACCGCCATATTCATCGACAACGATGGCAATATGATTGCGGTTGCTTCGAAACTCTTTGAGTAAGACGTTTAAGCGTTTAGATTCTGGGATAAACACAGCGGGACGTAACATGTCGCGCAACTCAAACGATTCATGCGCAAAATAACGCAACAAATCTTTGGCCAGCAAAATGCCGATGACGTCGTTTTTGTTATCTTCGATGACCGGAAAACGAGAGTGGGCGGTTTCAATGACAAACGGTAAAAAGCTTTCGGCGGGCTGGGAAATATCAATGACATCCATTTGCGAACGTGGAATCATAATATCGCGGACTTGCATCTCGCTGACTTGCAGCACGCCTTCAATCATGGCCAGTGAATCACTGTCCATCAACTGGTTTTCATAAGCCCCGTGCAGCAGCTCAACCAGCTGCTCCCTGTCTTCTGGCTCGCGCAACAGAAAATGACTTAATCGTTCTAAAAGAGAGGGTTTGTGTAACAACTTTTCCGGCTCTGAAGCCATAGTGCGTGCTGAGGTCAGCATCCTGTGTCATGCGATAACTCAAGCATACCTGAAATTAATCCAAGCTGTCACCTTGGAGGCCGAACAGCGATTGCTGAACTGCGCGTGCAAGACCGCACATTAACAGGCTCATGGTACCTAAATCATTGTGGTTTAAAACAGCAAGAGGGATAACACTTGCTGAAAAAAGCGGAGTGCAGGGGTCAACAAAGCACCAAGCACACCGGTAAACAACAAGGCAATCAGAATCAACATGCCATAGCGTTCAATGCGGGCAAAACGAATGGCCGCTTGCATGGGCAGCAAACTGACGGCGAGGCGCCCCCCAGCCAATGGCGGTAATGGAAACAGATTCAGCACCAGCAACACCAAATTGATTTGTACACCCGCGACACTCATGGCGGTGACATAGGTTTGTGCAGAGTTTAGAAACCAAGACACGTGCGCCAACATCCAGCCCCAAATGAGCGCCATGACAAAATT
>JAIXZQ010000205.1 GCA_027489475.1 Methylophilus sp. | reverse complement strand
GCTGCCGTTAAGTTGGCTGTTTGCCACCTTAGCCGGTTTATGCCTTTTGGGTACCTATGCCAGCCGTCACCCCTTACGGCAAATCAAACACAATCTACGCATCTACAGTAACGATATACGTAATCGTTTCTCGGTCAAAGCGGAGTCAGTCGCACACGACAATCATTTCCAATAAACGGTGCAGCATTCAATCGCTGTATTTTATAGGCCGCTTGAATGGGGCAAGTCGCAATGGTGAGCGCTCATCCTGTGTTTCCCTCAGCCCGCCCCCATCGCAGCCAGACGCGCAAAGCCTTGAGCGCCTCTTTATCGGCTTGCGTGCTGACCTGATCGGCTAAAATTAACAACCAGGCTGGTTGATGGCAGAAGACAGCTTGCATAGGCCTGTCTAGCTTTTTGGGCGCGTCAGCCTCTAAGCGCGTATAGGCTTGTAGATGCAACGCCAGCAACCACGGGTGCACCACACTGTCCTCCGCAACGCTGCACTGCCAACGTTGCCCGGCGGCATTGGTCAGAATAAACTGTCCATGCACGTCCACCTCACAAGTATGTATGCTTGTTGGCCAAGCCGTGCCCGGCCACTGTGTCCAATACCAAGCAAAACTAGCTGCATAGGCCAGACATAGGACCGTCGCCCATGTCCAAGGCAAGCATGCATACAGACAGCCCACCACCCCTATTGAAAAGGCGGTGCACCATCCCCATAACCAGCATGAAGAATGTAAGCGCAAGGTGATACCACTTGCTAAAATAGGCTTACGCATAATGAGCGTGTGGGCGTAATCTTGCCCTCCCCACGTTATCCCCACTGCACGAAAGGAACCCCTTCATGTCTTCCCCCTCCCTTGCTTGGCAAACGGTGTTTAACCAACTGGGTTTGCGTATTAGCGCCAGCGGTGAACCTGAGCTTGCCTCCAACGCAGTGGCCTCCCAGTCGCCATTGGATACGCGCCACACGCTGCATGCGTGTTCGCAGTTAGGCGTGATTGTGGTTACGGGTGAAGACCGCCATGCATTTTTGCAAGGCCAATTGACCAATGATATTAATCAATTGAGCGCAGGCGCGCAATTTACCGGCTATTGCACCGCTAAAGGCCGTCTATTGGCAATTTTTTATGCCGCCCAACACGACGATAAGATTATGTTGCTATGCGACCGCGCATTGGTACCTGATTTGATTAAACGCCTGCGCATGTATGTCTTGCGCAGCAAGGTGCAGATTGAAGATGCCAGCGAGCGGCTATTAGCTTTTGGCGTGGCAGCACCTGATTTCTCCGCACCTGATTTTTCTGCATCTGGGCTGACCACATGGTCGTGGCCAACACAACCGCATCAGTTAATAGCCACCGAACATGGCCTGACCATAGGCTTGCCGACTGCAGCAGGACTCACACGCGCATTACTATTGGTGTCTGCTGAACAGGCCGCCGCGGTGGGTACGCAGTTGTTAAAAGGCTTGCACTTGGCGTCTAGCGCACTATGGGAAGCCCTAGAAATACAAGCTGGCATCCCGCAGATTGTCAGCGCCACGCGTGAACAATTTGTGCCACAAATGGTGAATCTGGACGCGCTACACGGCATTAACTTTAAAAAAGGCTGTTATACCGGTCAAGAAATCGTGGCACGCACCCATTATCTGGGCAAAGTCAAACGCCGCACCTTGTTGGCGCGTCTGCCAGCTAGCCCACAGGCGCCTCAGCCTGGGGATGATTTACTAGACAATCAACAACAAAACGCTGGCCAGTTGGTGCGTGTTGCGCCAAACGGCGCGGATGGCTGGTGGCTGTTGGCCGAATGCAGACTGGAAGCCAAAGATGCTGGCGCTATCACGTGGCAAGGCCTCCCGCTGCATTTCGAACCGCTGCCCTATGCATTGAGTTAACGTTTATGACGCCAGCCAGATAAAAAAACAGGCGCAATCGCGCCTGTTTTTTTGCTTGTTTGATTGCTAAGCACAACGCATTAATTAAGGCGGGCTGTTGGAGGGCGCTGAAACAGCTTCAGGGGATGCGCTTACCGACTGTGCAGCCGCAGGCTTGGCCGTAGTTTCACTGTGCGCGTTGCCCGTTGGAGGATTCGGTTTTTTTTGAATCACTTGAAAAAACACTTCATCTTGCTTGACCAACCCCAGTTCGCTGCGTGCACGCTCTTCAACGGCTGACTGACCTTGTTTAAGATCACGGACTTCGGCACGCAAGGTTTCGTTACGTTGCCGATAATAGGCGTTGCGCTTTTCGTGGGTTTCAATTTGCTGTGAATATTGCCAGACGCGTAACCAACTGCCTTTGCCCAGCCACAATGGATATTGCAGCAGGGCAATCAGCAGCAGTAACACCAGCGTCAGCTTACGCACAGCACGTCTGGCCGCAAATTATTTAAATAACTGATAAAAGGCAGACAAGCCGGCATAGCTGGTGGCATCGCCCAACTCTTCTTCGATACGCAACAACTGATTGTATTTTGCAACGCGCTCAGAACGACACAGCGAACCGGTTTTGATTTGCAGCGCATTGGTGGCGACAGAGATATCGGCAATGGTGGTATCTTCAGTCTCACCCGAGCGATGTGACACCACAGCGGTATAATTCGCGCGCTTAGCCATCTCTATGGTCTGGAACGTCTCGGTCAAGGTACCAATCTGATTCACCTTGATTAAGACTGAGTTAGCCGCGCCTTTTTGGATGCCTTCGCGCAGGATTTTTGGATTAGTCACAAACAAATCGTCACCCACCAACTGAGTCGATTTACCCAGACGCTTGGTCAGCAAATCCCAGCCGTCCCAGTCAAACTCACTCATGCCATCTTCAATCGTGATGATGGGGTATTTGTCAGCCAAGGTCGCCAGGTAATCACAAAACTGTGCTGAAGTCAGCGCGGTGCCTTCGGATTCAAGATGGTATTTGCCATCGCGATAAAATTCGGTACTGGCGCAATCCAAGCCCAGATAAATGTCTTTGCCTGGCTCATATCCCGCAGCTTCAATCGACTCCATAATCAATTGCAGTGCAGATTCATTAGAGGGCAAATTAGGTGCAAAGCCGCCTTCGTCACCGACCGTGGTGGCCAGGCCTTTGGCATGCAGTGTCTTTTTCAAGGCATGAAAAATTTCAGCGCCCGCGCGCAACGCTTCACGGAAGGTCGGCAAGCCTGCGGGCACAATCATAAACTCTTGAATATCCACAGAGTTGTCGGCGTGTGCACCGCCATTGATGATGTTCATCATGGGCGTTGGCAATTGCATAAAAGCAGAACCGCCTAAATAACGATACAGCGGCAAGCCACTTTCTTCTGCGGCCGCACGGGCACAGGCCATAGAGACGCCCAGAATGGCGTTGGCGCCCAAACGGTCTTTGTTTTCTGTGCCGTCCAGCTCAATCAGCGTCTTGTCGATAAAACTCTGCTCTTCGGCATCTAGGCCGATAATGGCTTCGGTGATTTCGGTGTTGACGTTCTCAACCGCGTTCAACACCCCTTTGCCCAGATAGCGGCTTTTGTCACCGTCACGCAGTTCCACCGCCTCTTTAGTGCCGGTCGATGCACCTGAGGGCACCGCGGCACGACCAATGACGCCGCTTTCCAGCAATACGTCTACTTCAACCGTTGGGTTGCCACGGGAGTCCATAATCTCGCGGGCGATGATATCTACAATAGCGCTCATAGTTTTTCCTTGTAATAACACTTCAATACGTATTCACACTTCAGCAGTGCACAGACAAAACAGCAGTCAACCAAGCCAGTATAAGCCTGTATTCACCCGCAACACTCGGCTTGACCTTAAAAGGTCAAGTTAGCGTGCCAATGTCTGTTCGGCAAAGCCAGCTTTTTTCACCAGCTTATCCAAGTCAACCAGCAGGTGTAGCAGGTCTTCCATCTTGGCTAATGGCCAAGCATTGGGGCCATCAGACAGCGCCACGCTGGGGTCTGGATGGGTTTCCATAAATACCCCTGCAATCCCACTAGCCACCGCTGCGCGCGCCAATACCGGCACAAACTCGCGTTGACCACCACTTTTGTCACCCTGCCCGCCCGGTTGTTGTACCGAGTGGGTGGCATCAAACACCACCGGACACTGTGTCTCGCGCATGATGGCGAGGCCACGCATGTCTGAAATCAGGGTGTTATAGCCAAAAGAAGCACCACGCTCACAGACCATAATATTGTCTATGCCGCCATTGGCTTCTTTGGCTTTGTTGACCACTTGTTTCATGTCACCCGGCGCTAAAAACTGGCCTTTTTTGATATTGACCGGTTTGCCCGATTGCGCACAGGCCACGATAAAATCGGTTTGGCGACACAAGAAGGCTGGGGTTTGCAACACATCCACCACGGCCGCCACATGCGGCACTTGCGCTTCGGTATGCACATCGGTTAACACTGGCACCCCGATTTGCGCGCGCACCTCATCAAGAATCTTTAGCCCTTCTTCCATGCCAAAGCCACGAAAGGTTTTGGTAGAACTGCGATTCGCTTTGTCATAAGACGACTTATAAATGAAGGGTACGCCAACCCGGGCAGCAATTTCTCTGAGTTGCCCGGCCGTATCAATCGCCATTTGTTTTGATTCGATAACGCAAGGGCCCGCAATCAAAAACAGCGGATGCTCCAAACCGACATCAAAGCCACATAATTTCATGGTGTTTCCTCAAGTTGCGCGTGCACATTGCAAGCGGGAGATATTAACTGACGGTTGCCTATGCCGCCTGTGACTTGCGGGCTTTTTGCGCCAGCGCCGCCTGCACATAAGCAATGAACAGCGGATGACCTGTGCGCGGGTTAGAGGTGAACTCTGGGTGAAACTGACAGGCGACAAACCAAGGATGCACGGTTTGTGGCAGCTCTATCATCTCGCACAACGCCTCATGCGGGGTGCGTGCAGCAATCACCAGCCCGGCGGCTTTCAGTTGATCGACATAATGGTTGTTCACCTCATAGCGGTGTCTATGACGCTCATTGACTTCCGCGCCATAAATGCTGGCGGCCAAGGTGTTGGGCTCGATGGGGCAGCTTTGTGCGCCCAAACGCATGGTGCCCCCTAAATCAGAATGTTCATCGCGCTTTTCAATCTTGCCAGACGCGTCTTGCCACTCGTCAATCAAGCCTATCAGTTTGTGCGTGGCATTGGGGTTAAATTCGGTACTGTTCGCGCCTTCTAGCCCAGCCACATGGCGCGCAAATTCAATCACCGCCAGTTGCATGCCCAAACAAATGCCCAAATAAGGCACGCGGTGTTCACGCGCATAGCGGATGGCGGCAATCTTGCCCTCTGTGCCGCGCACGCCAAAGCCACCGGGGATCAGAATCGCATCCATATTGTGTAGCGCGTCTGTGCCGTGTTTTTCAATATCTTCACTGTCTATGTAGTGAATTTTGACCTTGGACTCAGTGTGTATGCCCGCGTGTATCAGCGCTTCGGTTAAGGATTTATAGGACTCGGTTAAATCAACATATTTACCGACAAAGGCAATATCGACCTGTGCTTTGGGGTGGGCTTGGGCATGGGTAATTTTTTGCCAAGCGGATAAATCTGCGGCCTTGGCCAAGATATTGAGTTTATGGCAGACAATTTCATCCAGCATCTGCGCGTGTAGTAGCCCAGGAATTTTGTAAATGGAATCGCTGTCTATGGCGGAAATCACTGCTTCAAACGCCACATTGGTAAACAAAGCAATTTTGCGCTTTTCATCTTCAGGAATCTCGCGCTCGGCTCGGCACATCAAAATATCTGGCTGAATACCAATCTCGCGCAACTCTTTCACCGAGTGTTGCGTAGGCTTAGTTTTGAGTTCGCCCGCGGTAGGAATCCAAGGCAACAGGGTGAGATGAATATAGCAGGCGTTATTTCGCCCTTCTTCTATGCCCATCTGACGGATGGCCTCTAAAAACGGCAAAGATTCAATATCGCCTACCGTTCCTCCGACTTCTACAATCGCTACCTCTGCGCCTTCGGCACCCCGTTTGACATGGGCTTTGATTTCGTCGGTGATATGTGGAATCACTTGTACGGTTTTGCCTAGATATTCACCACGACGTTCTTTTTTAATCACGGTTTCGTAAATCTGGCCGGTGGTAAAGTTGTTGCGCTTGGACATCTTGCTGCTGATAAAGCGCTCATAATGTCCAAGGTCGAGATCGGTTTCTGCGCCATCCTCGGTGACAAACACTTCGCCATGTTGAAACGGCGACATGGTGCCAGGGTCGACGTTGATATATGGATCTAACTTAAGCATGGTGACCTTGATGCCACGCGATTCTAAAATCGCACCCAGGCTGGCCGCCGCGATCCCCTTTCCAAGAGAAGAAACAACACCGCCGGTAACGAAAACATATTTGGTCATGGATAAGGGTCTTTGAGATTGATACGGACGGGAAAGCATTTTACCGCAAAGCCCCAGTCGTCACAATGAACGGCGGCGAGAAATGTCGCGCCAAATACCGTCTAGACTCGTCAAAGCTGGGGCCAACACATACAATAGTCGCTATGCAAAATGTTGAGATTAACCACCCCCGTCATTGGCTGCACTGCCTGCCGCAGCCACATGCCCATAGTCACAAATACAGCCGTGGAACGTTGATGCTATTAGGGGGTTACCCGATGACGGGTGCCGCCAGACTAGCCGCATTGGCAGCCGCCAGAATGGGGGCAGGCATGACCAGCATCGCCGTGCCAGAGGTGGCATTTGCCTGCTATGCCAGCCAATTACTCAGCATCATCGTG
>JAIXZQ010000121.1 GCA_027489475.1 Methylophilus sp. | reverse complement strand
GCGAAAGCCTACTGAAAATGGTTTGGCCTCCACGTAAATGCCTTTGTTATGCACCATCTCAAACGTATCGCGGGCGCTATGACCCACCGCCAAAATCAGATGTTGGGTCGCAATAAATTCGCCGGAGTGCAAGGTCACGCCTTGCACTTGTTGCTGGTCTATATGAATGTCATCGACCCGGCTTTCAAAGCGAATTTCACCGCCCAAGGATTGTATGGTGTTGCGCATTTCTTCTACCATGCCGACTAGCCTAAAGGTGCCGATATGTGGATGGCTGACATAGGCGATTTCTGGCGGCGCGCCAGCTTTCACAAACTCTTGAATGACCTTGCGGCCATAATGTTTGGGGTCTTTGATTTGGCTGTACAG
This sequence comes from Methylophilus sp., assembly GCA_027489475.1. Taxonomy (GTDB): domain Bacteria; phylum Pseudomonadota; class Gammaproteobacteria; order Burkholderiales; family Methylophilaceae; genus Methylophilus. Next base: position 8,970 of record JAIXZQ010000121.1, on the reverse strand, counting down.
TTTGCCGTCAGAAAATGTTCCGGCACCGCCCTCGCCAAATTGCACGTTAGATTCTGGATTCAGGGTGTGTTTACGCCACAATCCCCAGGTGTCTTTGGTGCGTTTACGTACCTCTTTCCCACGCTCTAGCACGATGGGTTTAAACCCAGCTTGCGCCAGTATCAAGGCAGCAAAAATCCCCGCAGGACCAAAGCCCACCACCACTGGCCGCTGGTTAGGCGGTTGTGAGGCCTGTGCGACAAAGTGATAACTTGTATCCGGCGCAGGTTTGATATGCGGGTCTTTTTTAAACTTGGCTAAAATCTGCGCCTCGTTTTTAACCGCGACATCCAAGTTATAAACATACAAAATCGCATGCGATTTACGCGCATCGACGCCGCGTTTAAAAATGTTAAAACTGATGAGGTCGCTGTCATTGATCTCAAGACGCTTGAGCAATGCTGCTTTGATATGGTCATCCTGATGAATCAGGGTGTCTGCCTGTTCGATGGGCAACTTGATTTCGGTGATTCTGAGCATAATGTAAGGATAGTGGTTATCTATCAAAGCGCTATTTTATTCTATTCGGCGACCACGTATGATGAAAATATTCATCCGTATATCAGGCTCGCCCACTGGCCAAACGATGCAGCAGTTTAAGCGACGCACCAAAATTCCAATCATCATCGCCGCGGCCTTGCTGTGTGTCGCCATGATGTGGCTGTTTGTCGCCATGTTTCAGTTGGTGTATTTTTCTGAGCAAAAAGACCAGCTGGATAAACAGCGCTATGCCATTGTGGCGCTGGGTAAAGCCATTACCAATGCCGAAAGCGGCCAGCGTGGCTATCTGCTCACTGGCCATACGCCTTTTCTTACGAGCTTGGAGCAAGGGCGTTCTGAAGCGCAGAGCTTGTTGCAGGCCTTGGTAAAAGACAGCGTGGGGTTTCCCCAGACTCGCAACCATTTATTGCGTTTGCAACAATTGGTAAAACAAAAATTTGCGGCTATGGATCAGGGCATTCAGGTGCAACTTCATGCGGGCGCATATGCCTCGCACTTGTCGCTCGCCAAAGACCAAAGTCGTGAAATCATGCATGTGATTGAACGCGAAATCACAGACACTGACCGTAGCCTACAACAGCTGCGCGCAGAGTTTGAGCAAGCGATCCGCATCCGTATACAAGCCGCTGTGGTGGGCGGGGTGGTGCTTACGGTGTTAATTATTGCCGTTTTGCTGTTTTCATACCGCAGTACCACGCGGCTGATTGCCCAAGTGTTAGAAAATCAAGCGGTGGCTAAAGCCTTTAGCCATCAGGCCGAACATGATTTGCTGACCAATCTGCCTAATCGCCGTAGCATAGAGCAACATTTGCAGGCGGTGTATCAGCAGGCGCGGCATGGCTCGCGGCCTTTCGCCATTTTGTTTATGGACTTAGACGGCTTTAAACAGGTGAATGACCGGTATGGACATGAGGTTGGCGATGCTTTGCTGGTAGACGTTGCGGGATTGTTTAAAAAAGTCATCCGGCAATCAGACTTTTTGGCGCGGCAGGGGGGCGATGAGTTTGTGCTGGTGGTCAGCAATTACCTGTATCACTTGGAGTTAATTCAGCTGGCACAGCGCTTGATAGAATTGTTTGAACAGCCTGTGCAGGTGCAGGGCTTGACCTTAGAGATTGGGGTGAGCATAGGCATTGCCGAGTATCCGCATCATGGCATGCAGGTTAAACAATTGCTGATTGCGGCAGACCAAGCCATGTATGCAGCGAAAAAGAATGGCAAAAACCGCTATTGTTTTGCCGAGGAGATTTAGCGGATTGCGCAACTGAATGGAGGGCTTTAGAGCCATTCAAATGGCCTAGTCGGATCTCATCGGCAGCGCACCTCATCAGCAGCGCAGTTGGTCATTCCCCCTGCTTATAAATCCAGCGTTTGTTGCAACATGGTTTTAAGCATGGGCACTGTCACCGGCTTTTTGGTCGATAGCGACCATTCATCCAGCGCGTCCAGCACCGCCATTTGCGTTTGCAAGTCGCGCCGTAAATGGCGTAAACAATAGCTGATGACTTCTTCTGGCAGTCGGATGCCGCGATTGAGCGCATGGGTGCGTAGCGCTAGCGCTTTTTCTTCATCACTCAGTGGTTGCAATTGATACACCAAGCCCCAAGCCAGTCGGGTGGCCAAATCGTTGCGCAAGCCCATTTGGGTCGGGGCATGGCTGCCGGCGGTAATCAATACGCCGCCTTGGGCTTTAATCTGGTTAAAGGTGTCAAACAAAACAATTTGCGATTCATCATCCAGCAGGTGCACATCATCTGCAATGTGTGCACCGGCCGCTTGCGCGGCCAACAGCAGATGGGTTTTACCACTGCCGGTATGGCCCCACAGATAAACAAAGCGCGTGGACGCCTGACCGTGCAACACCGCATGCAAGCTGCTCAGTGCCTCTTGGTTTTGGCCAACAATAAAGTTATCAAAGCCGGGCTGTGCCGGCGGCTGAATATTCAAAAGCAGTTGTTTCACAACCAAACACCATCCATCCCGCAGCGCCGTCGCACTTATTCGTCCAGCGTTTTAATCAAACTTGGCTGGCTGCTCAGGTAAGCATCACTGCGCAAGTAACTTTGTTTGGTGTGGCGCACGCCGACCGCAATCGCTGCACTGACGGGCAATGCCAGCAATACGCCGGCAAACCCAAATAATTGTCCGCCGGCCAGTAAGGCCAAAATGACGATCACCGGGTGCAAACCAATGCGATCGCCCACCAAGTGTGGGGTTAAGATAAAACTCTCCACCAATTGCCCCACGCCAAACACCAACAGCACGGGGATGACTTGGCTCAGCGCGGCAAATTGCAAGACGGCCAAGCCCAGTGCCAGCACAAATGCCAGTGCAAAGCCTAAATAAGGGACAAAGCTGAGCAAGCCTGCAATCATGCCAAGCGAGAGGGCCATATCCAGTCCAGCCATCCACAAGCTGACGCTGTAAAACAGGCATAAAGACAACATCACCGACAATTGACCGCGCAAAAATTCGGCCACCACGCGGTCTATCTCGCCACACACGCTGCGTGTTTGCGCAATCCAGTTGCGCGGAATCAATGCGCCGATTTCGGCCACCATGCGATCCCAGTCGCGTAGAAAATAAAACAGCACCACCGGCAATAACAATAGATTGGCAATCACGCTGAGCAGGCTCAGGCTTTTTTCACCGGCGCTCAATAGCACGGCCCCAAGTATGCTACCCGCCGTTTGCCAGTGTTGCTTGAGCAGGGCTTGCAATTGGTCATGCTGAATATCCAGCCGCAAGCCAAAATGTTGCATTAGCCAGGGCTCAACTTGTTGGTGAAAATGATCCAGTACATCGGGTAAGCGTTGTGCAATTAACAGCGATTGTTGTTGCAACAGCGGGATGATGATTAATAACAGGCTAATAAATGCCAATAAGACGCCTAGCATGACCAGCAACGAGGCCAACGTACGGCCAACTTGCCAGTCGCGCCACCCCAGTGCGCTCAAGCGGTCAACCAACGGGTCCAGCATATAGGCGATGACTGCCGCAGCTAAAAACGGTGTCAGCACTGGCTCAAGCAAATAAAACAAATACACCAATATGGCGGTCACAATCCACCAGCGGTGGTCGCTAACGAATTGGGTGGCTATCGATGGTTGCGCTTCTTGGTCTGACATGGGGCCCTCACGCTGCACATTCCGGCATAGGTCGAAGCGGCAAGATGCGTTAAAATAATGATTATTTTAAAATTATACTGAATTTCCACCCGAGCACATGCGTTGTTGCGCACAGCCAGCGGGTTGGCCTTGATTAATTGCAAGCAAAGAAACGAGAAACACTTGACCACTTCTAATACCCCTTCGGTCACCTACCGTGACGCCGGTGTCGATATTGAAGCAGGCGATGCCCTGGTTGAACAAATCAAACCTTTTGCCAAGCGTACGCTGCGCCCAGAAGTCATGGGCGGGATTGGCGGCTTTGGTTCATTATTTGCCGTCCCCGGTAAGTACAAAGAGCCCGTGCTGGTGTCTGGCACCGATGGGGTAGGGACCAAACTCAAGCTGGCGTTTCAGTTGAACAAGCATGATACGGTTGGTATTGATTTGGTCGCCATGAGCGTTAACGATATTTTGGTACAAGGCGCTGAGCCCTTGTTTTTTCTCGATTATTTTGCCTGCGGTAAGCTTGAAGTGGGTACTGCGGCGGCCGTGATTAAGGGCATCGCCCAAGGTTGTGAAGAATCGGGTTGTGCGCTGGTAGGCGGTGAAACCGCCGAGATGCCAGGCATGTATCCTGCTGGCGAATATGATTTGGCTGGCTTTGCTGTCGGCTGCGTTGAAAAAGCCAACATCATTGATGGCTCCACCATTCAAGCCGGTGATGTGGTGTTAGGCTTGGCATCGAGTGGCGCCCACTCCAACGGCTATTCTTTGATTCGCAAATTGATCGCGCAATCCGGCATCGATATGGAAGCGGATTTTCATGGCCGCCCATTTAAAGACGTGGTGATGGCGCCGACCAAGTTGTATGTGAAATCTATCCTCCAATTGTTGGCGACCTTGCCGGTTAAAGGTATGGCACATATTACCGGTGGCGGTATTACCGAGAATATTCCACGTGTGCTCCCTGCCGGATTGACCGCAGAAGTACAAGCCAGCAGCTGGACCTTGCCACCCTTGTTTCAATGGTTGCAAGCACAAGGCAATATCGCCCCCTTGGAGCTGTATCGCACCTTTAACTGCGGTATAGGCATGGCAGTCATCGTTTCAGCGGCAGACGCCGCGCAAGCGCAGGCGGTACTGTCTGAGGCCGGTGAGACGGTCTATTGCATTGGCCATATCCGCGCCCAGCAGACTGGCGAAGCGCCCACTGTGGTGGTGTAAGCCTATGCTGCGCGTTGCGCAATGGCTGTGCGGGCTTGCTGGGGCGCTGTGGTTTATCACCACGCACGCGGCACCCCTTAAGCTGGGGAGCTATGAATTACAGTTTGACGTGAGACAGCACGGGGTGACGATAGGTGAGGTGACTGAACGCTTAACCTTGACACCCCAAAGCTACACCCTATCATCTGTGACGGTTGGCAAGGGTATTTACCGCCTGATGGGTGAACGTAGTTTGAGCAGTCAAGGTCAAGTCATCAGTCAACGCATGCGCCCAACACAGTTTGAATCGCACCAATCCAAGCGACCAGAAAAAGCCCTACTGAGTCGGTTTGACTGGAAAAAAAAGCAGTTGAGTATGCAAAATAAAGACACGCAAACCAGTGCGCAGCTCTCGGTAAATACGCAAGACTTGCTGAGTGTGATGTATTGTTGGATGCTAAAGCCGCCGGTGATGGGGCAACTGCGATTACCGGTGACTAACGGAAAAAAACTCGCCATGCATACTTTTATTGTGACTGAAGAAGCGAGCCCAATGACCACCGAAGCAGGCAGCTTTCGGGTAATTAAAATCGATGATAGCGAAGGTGAAAAAACACTTTATCTGGCCAAAGACCAGCATTATTTACCGGTGAAACTGGTGTTGCATGACGATGGCAAAGACATCGAGCAAGTCATCACCCACATCAGCGGGCCTTAATGCGGCGTGTCATCAAGCTGGGCGACAGTGAAAGGTAGCCAGTGATGCAGGCACAGCGATTGCGACATTGGATGGCACAACGGGTCACCAAGCCATTCCTGGTCGGGTTGCTGTGTTCACTCGTGTTGCATCTTGGTGTATTGTTGAGCATAGGCGGTTTGCCGGGCTGGCAGAGGTCGTCCGCACCGCCAGCGTTATTACAAGCACGCTTACTGCCGCCACCTTCCCCCCCCGTTGCGCAGCCTGCGTCTTCGGTGCCTACCCCTTCTGTAGTGCCTGCCCCCTCTGTCGCGCCCAACCCAAGCAAAGCACCAAGCCCGCTGCTGCCGCCTGTAACGATACCCGAGGTCACCCCCACTGACACAGTGACCGCCGTGGCTGAGACCCCGCAAGCAACGCCGCCAGTTGTCGATGAAGCAGCAGAGGCTGCAGCGACTCAAGCTGCGGCATTGGCTGCCTGGCATCAGCCAGCGCCGCCACCGCCCAGTGAAGAAGAAACAGCAGCGCCCCCTTATCAGCATGTCAGCACCACCTTTGATTTATTTCTCAACGGTCAGACCAGCCCGGCAGGTAGCGCAAGCATTGAGTATCAGCGCGAGTCACCAGACACTTATCAGCTGCAATGGAAGGTACAAGGTCGTGGCTTGCTCAAGTTGCTGTATCCGTCACTGGAGCAGGTGAGCCGTGGTAGCGTGACGCTGGCCGGGCTTAAGCCTGCGTTTTATCGTTATGCTTTTGGGCAGCGGGCGGATAAAACCTATGAGGCGACATTTGATTGGGCGCAGTCCAGCCTGACGTTGAAAACCAGCAAAGGCGAGCAACAATTAGCGCTGCCAGCCAATACGCAAGATTTGCTGAGCTTTATGTATCAGTTTATGTTTATACCGCCCTTGCAAGAGATGCGGGTTACGCTCACCAATGGGCGACGCTTGGGGGAGTATGAATATGTGTTTGAAGGCGAAGATACCTTGACCATTGCTGACCGCAGTGTGGCCACAGTGCATATCGCGCATACCCGCGGTGGCACCGATGAAAAAATAGACTTATGGCTGGCCAGCGAATACCGCTATGTGCCGGTCAAAATCAAAAAACTGGAGAAAAACGGCATGGTGATCGAGCAGGTAGCCACGCGGTTAATCGCCGATTAATGCTCACAGAGAGAAAGAAGTAGTATGACCCCCACCCTGATGCGCCAGACAGCGATGCTGTTAAACGATTTGTTAAAGTTTGAGAGCCCTGCCGATGCCAAGCTAGGCGAATTTTTTCGGCAACACCGCGAGTTAGGCACCAAAGACCGTGCTTGGGTGGCTGAAACCGCTTATGGCGTATTACGGCGTTATCGCTATCTGCGCCAAGTCAGCATGACCAGCCCGGACGAGCCCGAAGACACCCGCAAACTCATCATTGCGTGGATGCTTAAGATTGAAGGCAAAAGCATACGCGATCTAGATGACATGCTGGACGCGCGCCAAAAAGAGTGGGCAGTGGCCATCAAGAGTCAAAACAGTGAAGGATTCTCGCCCGCAGTGTTGGCCGATGTGCGTGACTGGTTTTGGCATAAACTGGTGGCAGAGTATGGTGAAGAACAAGCCATGACCATTTGCCGCAGCATGTTTGAACAGGCCAGTTTAGACCTGCGGGTGAACACCATTAAAGCCAGCCGAGAAGAAGTGCTCAGCCGTATGCTGGCAGAAAACACAGTTAAAGATAACGTGATTGTCCCCACACCTTATTCGCCGGTGGGCATCCGCATGGCGGCGCGATTAAACATCGGTAAGCATATTTTATATACCGAAGGCAAAATTGAGGTGCAGGACGAAGGCAGCCAGTTGCTCAGCTATCTGGTCGCCCCCAAGCGCGGCCAGATGGTGGCCGACCTGTGTGCCGGCGCAGGCGGTAAAACGCTGGCACTGGGTGCGCTGATGAAAAACACTGGCCGCCTGTATGCCTTTGATGTCTCAGAAAAACGCCTGAACAATCTGGGGCAACGCCTTAAACGCAGTGGCCTTTCCAATCTGCAAGCGCAATTGATCAATAATGAAAACGACCTCAAACTCAAACGCCTAAATGGCAAGTTTGACCGTGTTTTGGTCGATGCGCCTTGCAGTGGCTTGGGTACGCTGCGCCGCAACCCAGATTTAAAATGGCGTCAGGCAGAAGAAGATATTGCCGAGCTGAATAGCAAACAAAGCAATATCTTGGCCCGTGCTGCCAAACTATGCAAAGCGGGGGGGCGCGTGATTTATGCCACTTGCAGTCTGTTGCGTGATGAAAACGAAGCCATCGCCGAAGCGTTTTTGGCCGCGCATCCTGAGTTTTCATTGATGCCCGCGCATGCCGTCCTCGCGCAGCAGAATATCTGCTTAGATACCGGTGATTATTTAAAGCTCTTGCCTCACTTGCACGGTACCGATGGCTTTTTTGCCGCCGTGTTTGAAAAAGCGAGCGCAAACGCTGGCCTCACTGCTGAAAATCATGAGTGAGATTCAAGTAAAATTGCCCTCTACAAAGGCTGAGCATGCGTTCATACTGTGCACACGTTGTACCGAATCACTTAACTTTCAATGAGGAGAAATACCATGTGGACTAAACCAGCTGCTACTGAAATGCGTTTTGGCTTTGAAGTAACTATGTACGTAATGAACAAATAATTTTAGCTCAGGCTAAAATGACGAAAACCCGACCCAGCGTCGGGTTTTTTGTTTTCTACACTGGCTTAAACGGGGATCAACAGAGGCGCGCTGATTGATAGTCACCGACCTCGCCAGCCTCGATCATCTATGTATGGAGGCGTCAATTTTTTCGTTGCCTGTTCGTGGCTCAGTTAAACTATGCTGCATGTCTATTAACCACTGTCTGTCTCTTCCATGTTGAATCGTCTTAGTCTGAATACGCAGATGTTGATTGCCGCGATTGTTGGCGTGTTTTTTGGCTGGTTATCGCATGGCAGTGCCCCAGAGGCGGCCATGTATACGGCGACCATGGTGGGTACATTGTTTGTTGATTTGCTGAAAATGGTGCTGGTACCTTTGGTGTTTTGCTCGATTGTGGTGGGCATTGCCAGTTTGCGCCAACATCGGCAAATGCATCAGGTCTGGCGCCTGACCTTGTTGTTTTTTATGTTGAGTATGGTGCTGGCCATTGTCATCGGCCTGCTGGCGAGTCATGTGTTTAAACCTGGAGCGGGCTTGCATCTGGCCATGTTTGAGGGCGCGCTGCAACAGTTTGAGGCGAAAAGTATGCGCTTACCTGCGTTTTTCGCCAGCTTTTTACATGGTTTATTCGTGAATCCGTTTAAAGCGCTCGCAGAGGGCAATATTTTGGCTGTGGTGGTATTCGCCTTATTCACGGGGATTGCGCTGGTGGTCGGGGGCACTGCATTTGCAGGCTTGCAGGCCT
>JAIXZQ010000108.1 GCA_027489475.1 Methylophilus sp. | reverse complement strand
TCCAGCGGCGCACTCAGCGTTACGCTGCCACCGCTACGCAGTGGCACTTTGACCCCCGCCTCTGCCTCCCAAAAGGCTTTGCGTTGTTCTGCTGGATTGAGTTTGACCAGCTCACCATCCAATAAAGCGTTGTCTGATTTGAAGTTGACTTTATCGCCGGTACTGGCTGGCAGGTCTTTTTGTCCATATTTGGCATAGGCAAAAATGACTTGGTCAAATTTGGCTTGTTCTTCACGCAACGATTGTGCGGCAATTGTAGGTTCCATTTTGGCCACTTGCAGTTGCAAATTGTTTTGCAACGCACGCATGCGTACGTCGGCAATGCTCAGTTGTGTGCCTTCAGTAGGCGCACCACTGAGCATATTATCGGTGTCGGGCGAATCAAAGGGCTGTAGTGCGCGCTTGAGGTCTATGACCATGGGTTGCTTGCGCAATTGTTGCTGTTGTTTCACCGCATCATGCAGCGGCACCCCGGGGCCTTTGGCATAAGGGTCAAGTGTACGACCTTCGTTGCCTTGCAGGCGTTGACGTGCACGACTGTCCATCAACTCCTCAGCGCTGGTGAGCAGGGATGAGAGACTGAGCAACAGGCACACTGGCTTTAACCAATGCACTACCCTCATGCCTTACCTCCGCTGGCCGCGTTTAATGGCACAGGCTCAGGTGGAATACGCGGTGGGAAGCCATTGAGCAAACGCCACAATTCATAGCCTATGGTCACCCGTTGCAGCAAGACCCAGCCTTTGGCGCTGATGCCTTGGCGCAAAAAGCGTGGTGACGGCCACGCGGGTGAGCCAGGCTTATGCACGACCATAATGCGGAAATTACCTGAACCGTTATCGGTAGGGTCTACAAACGCAATCTCGCCTTCGAAGGTGCCTACGCCGACTTGCGCCCAACCAGGCACTTGGATGGCAGGCCAGCCTTCGAACTCAAGTCTGACGCTGCTCTTGGAGGTAATCAACGGCGCATCTCGGCCATCAACCCACAGTTCAACAGCGCGCTGTGAGGTGTGCGGTACGATGATGAGTAAGGGATCGCCCTGCTTGATGATTTGCGATTCAGAATTGACCGGCAAGCGGAAAATCGTCCCCGCGCGCGGGGCGACGATACGCTGCATATTTTGCCGCGCCAGTGTGATTTCTGAGCTGTGCAAACTGTTTTCAGTGTCTGCAGTTTCGCCGCGGATTTTGTTGATGACGGCGGTGGTGGAATCTAGATAAGCCTGCGTATCAGAACGAATTTGCTGAATCTCGGCACCTGCAGAGCTGGCTTCGGCTTTGGCGGATTGCAGTTGCGCCTGCGCACTGTTGAAGTTTCGACTGGCGATGATATGGTCGCGCTCAGCGACCTCAAGGTCGCGCTTGGACACCAGGCCATCGTTAAACAAACGCTTGAGTCGCGTTTCTTGCAGATTGGCGGCATCCAAGGTGGCTTGCGCAGAGTTTACCGCCTCCATGCTACTGCGGATTTTCTGATTGGCGACATCCAGCTTGTATTGTGCGGCAGAAATCTTGGCATCCCGCGCAGCAGTCAGGTTTTGCTTTTGCAGTTCATAGGCACGCAATTCGTCTTGCTTGGCCGTCAGTTTGCTTTGCAGGTTGTCCCGCTGGGCTTCCAGACGCTGTTTAAAATTCGGGTCGGTATCGCTGATTTCGAGTAACAGGTCGCCTTCTTTAACTTGCGTATTTTCTTGCACATGCCAGCGGTAAATCACGCCACTGACAGGGGCATCTATGGTTTGCACCCGCTCCGAAGGTGAATAGGCAGTGACTTTGCCTAGGGCAGTGACGTTTTGCTGCCAGGGTAAGAACATGAAAAAAATGGGTACGCCGACCAGTAACCAAGCCAGGCGTTTAATCCAGACCCGCAACCCCAGTGGCGTACTCACACTGGCAAGCAAAGAAGCTTGCAAGCGTGAGGCTGATTCGGTATGCGGGTGATCAGTCATGGCGGTATTCGGTTTAAGCATGGGCGCCTCCTGTGGGTGAGGCGTCTTGTCCTAAGTGCATCTGCTGCTGGAACTGTGCCGCAATATGTTCAAAGCGGGTCGTCACAATTAACATCCATTGCGCTTGTTGTTGTTTTAGCAAGGCCAATACTTGCGCTAATTCGGTCTGATTAAGATGGTCTAGCAATCCATCAATGACCAGTAGCCCCGGTTGACCGATGATGGCGCGGGCCAACATCAAGCGTTGCAACTGGGTATAGGTCATGGGTGCGCCAAAATCATTAAGCTCGGTGTCTATGCCTTGTGGTAGTTTGCAGATTTCTTGCCACAGACCCAAGGTTTGTAAGATGTCTATCACACTATCTAGGGGTATTTCTTCACGTCCAAGGCGCAGATTTTCCAAGAGTGACCCATGTTGCCATTCGACGCGATTGGCTACACCGATATGGTTACGTAATTGATCAAGATCCAATTGGCGCAGATCGATGCCGTCGTAGCTGATATATCCGTGAGACGGTTGGCGCAAGCCGCTGATTAATTCGATCAGACTACTTTTGCCGCAGCCCAATTGACCAATCACCGCTAAACTTTGCCCTTTTTCTAGACTAAAACTCAGTGTATTGAACAACGCAGGCTGGTCTGGGTAACTAAATTGCAGATCCGTCACTTGCAATCGTGTAATAGAAGCGTTGAGGGGTCTGTGTTCACCCGGGGTTTCTTGCGGCAACATTTCCAACACGCCAAGTTTATCGACAGCGGCGAGCAAATCATAAAAATACTCCAGCTTGGTCACAAAGCGCACAAAGGCGGATAACACACCAAAAATAATCAGTTCAGCGGCCACGAATTGACCCAGATTAATTTGACCCTTAATCACCAGCGTACCGCCCAAAATCAACATGCCGGTCCCGATGATGGCATAAATGCTCACCGCGCCGATTAATTGCATCATTAAGATACGAAAATGTTTACCACGCGCACTCAAATATGCCAGTGTCCGGGTTTCAGTGCCCTGTGCCGTGCGTCGTTTAGCATCATAAAATTTTGACAGCCATTTGTTGCGCGCAATGGTTTCCAGCCAGGCGGCCATTTCATATTTTGTTTTGGATTCTTTGATGGAAGTGGCCTCAGCTTGTTTCCCCAGCCAAAATACAATCACCCACAGCATGATGAGCATGATTAACACCAAAATCCCAAAATACAAGCTGTAAAACAGCAAGACCACACTGCCAATCAACGCTTGCAAAAAGGCGGTGAGGCCAATGGTGAGCAAGGTCGCCACTGATTTTTGCACTGTCTGGATATCAAAGTAGCGATTGACCAGTTCTACCGGGTTATGACTGTCATACACCGAGGTATGAATTTGCTGGGTATTGTTGGCAATCAATACGCTTTGGCGGACAAAGATGCGTCTTTGCATCAGCTCGACCACATAGCTTTCAATGGCATAAATCACGCCAGATAATGCGAGCAGAATAAAGAGTATCAGACCGATAATGTACAAGGGTTGTAACACCCCGCCCATGGTGACCAAATTCACCATGGTTTGCACCGCCACGGGCGTAGCGATACCTAATACACCGTAAGCCATGGTCAGATAGACCAAAAGCAGAATATCTGGCTTTTCAAAAGCCATCAATTGATAGACCCGTTGTACGGGTGTCAGTGCAGAAGAGGTTGAATGTGCCATAGCATGTTATTGTAATTTCAGGCCATTATAATGGATAGTAATAATAACAGTTAAGTTCAAACGCTTTTATGAAAAAAAACGGCTCACAAGGAGCCGTTCTTTTTTTAGTGCTTGCAATTACATGCTATACGCACGCTCACCGTGCTCAGTGGTATCCAAGCCCTCGCGCTCGTACTCTTCGCTCACGCGTAAGCCAACCACAGCATCCACGATTTTGTAGAGAATCAAGCTAACAATGCCTGTCCACACCAGTGTCACCACCACAGCGATAATTTGGGTAGAAACTTGACCACCCATAGTGACGCCCTCTGCATAACCCACGCCACCCAAGCCAGGTGCCATCAAGATGCCAGTACCGACAGCCCCCCAGATGCCTGACAAACCGTGTACGCCAAACACATCCAATGAGTCATCATAACCCAAAGCATGTTTCAGTTTGGTCACGCCCCACAAGCTGATAAAGCTGGCGGTAAAGCCGAGGATAATCGAACCCATCGGGCCGATGAAGCCACATGCTGGGGTAATGGCCACCAAGCCAGCGACCGCACCAGAAGCTGCGCCCAACATACTTGGTTTACCTCTGAACAGCCACTCCGCGAAAATCCAGCCCAATACAGCAGCCCCTGTTGCCAATTGTGTGTTGATTAACACCATACCGGCAATGCCATCTGCAGCCAGTTCGCTACCCACGTTAAAGCCGAACCAACCCACCCACAGCAAAGCAGCGCCAACCATGGTCATCACTAAGTTATGTGGAGGCATGGCTTCTTTGCCGTAACCAATACGTTTACCCAACAGCAAGGCACCTACCAGCGCAGCCACACCCGCGTTGATGTGCACCACAGTGCCGCCGGCAAAGTCTTTAGCACCCAGTGAAGCCAGATAGCCGCCACCCCACACCATGTGTGCGATTGGAATGTAGGCAAATGTTACCCACAAAGCCATAAACAGTAACACTGCAGAGAATTTCATACGCTCAGCAAAGCCGCCGACAATCAGCGCAGGCGTAATCGCTGCAAAGGTCAACTGGAAGGTCAAGAAGACATATTCTGGAATGGTCCCAGACAAACTCTGAGGGGTAATCCCCGCCAAGAATGCTTTGCTCAAGCCGCCAACAATCATGTTGCCTTCACTAAACGTCAAGCTGTAGCCATACGCTGCCCACAGCACTGACACGAGTGAAAACACAACGAATACCTGCATGAGCACAGAGAGCATGTTCTTTTGACGAACCAAACCGCCGTAAAACAGCGCCAGACCAGGAATGGTCATCAAAATCACCAGCACAGTTGCAATAATCATAAACGCCGTATTGCCCACATCCAAGGTTGGGGTGGGTGCAGCTGCTTCAGCAGCGGGGGCCGCTTCAGCTGCCGCGGGGGCTGCTGCGGCAGGCGCCGCTTCAGTGGTGGTTTCTTGTACGGTGATGGTTTCTGTCACCGTTTCTTCTGCGTAAGTCACAGGGGTTGCCGCCAGGCCCATCAAAGCCACTAGCGATAACACGGAAAGAATTTTCTTCATAACTGAAGCCCTCTCTTAGAGCGCATCCGGACCGGTTTCGCCGGTACGTATACGGTAAACTTGTTCCAAATCGAAGACAAACACTTTGCCGTCGCCGATCTTGCCTGTTGCAGCCGCTTTTTCGATCGCATCGACGACTTGATCCAGCATATCGTCTTTAATTGCGACCTCGAGTTTGACCTTGGGCAGAAAATCCACCACATACTCTGCGCCACGATACAACTCTGTATGCCCCTTTTGACGGCCAAAGCCTTTTACCTCAGTGACGGTGATGCCTTGTACTCCGATATTGGACAAAGCTTCACGCACCTCATCAAGCTTAAACGGCTTGATTATTGCGGATACAAATTTCATTTGCTTCTCCTGTTATTAAGGCTGACGGGCAGTGCCCGCCAGCGTGTGAAACGTGTTGCTTAGAATGT
>JAIXZQ010000385.1 GCA_027489475.1 Methylophilus sp. | reverse complement strand
GTCCCAAATCTTGGGGTCTTCCAGCAGGCCGTTGACTTCTTCTAGGCGTTGTTGCTTGCGTTCGTAGTCAAAGATACCCCCGAAGAGCTTGGTGACGCTGATGTAGGTCTTGCAGGCAATTGGCAATGGCGTTGAGTTGTTCGGCTTCCATGTCAGTCAGTGGTCACAAGGTAAAAGTAGCATTATAACGCAGCTCACAGTGCACATTTGCGCCAATGCGCTCAGGTAGCATGGGCGCGCGAGGGCAAGGCTGCTTGCCTTACCCGCGCGTGATACAAGCGGGCCAGCGATGGCTTTGCATTTTTGTCCCCTGCATCAACCACAAAACAGTAAAATAATTGTCATAAAAAGTTCATATTTAGGGAGCGTAGGATGGCGAATGCCACGTTTGGCCGACTGATGGCCGCAATCACCCCAAGAAACGACAACTATTTTGTGTTGTTCAATCATTTGGCAGACTGCGCTGTGCGTGGCTCAAAAGTGCTGGCACTGATGGCCGCAGTCGATGATGAGGCACGCTTTGAAACACACTTCACCGAGATTCGTAGCATTGAATCCGAGGCCGACGAATACACTAAAACCATTTTACTCTCGCTGCACAAAACCTTTATTACACCGTTTGACCGTCGCGAGATTCGCGAATTGGCAATGGCTTTAGATGACATCATCGACTTTATGGAAGCCATTCCGCAAAGCACAGAAATCTATGGGCATAGCCCGTTTACCCCTGAAATGGTGGCTTTAGCGCAAATTCTTTTGCGCGCGGTCGAAAAAGTGCAGGCCGCTGTGCATATGTTGTCTGACATGAAAAATGCCGAGCGCATTTTACGCACCTGCGAAGAAATCAGCACCATTGAGGGTGAAGCTGACCATGTCATGCGAGCGGGAATGCGCCGGCTATTTGCGGAGAACAGCGATGCGCGCAGCCTGATTCGCGCGCAGAAACTCTATGACTTGTTTGAAGAAGCGGTGGATAGTTGCGAAGACGTCGCTGATGTCATTCATGGTGTAGTCCTCGAACGCATTTAGGACGCCTCATGGATCATGTCATTGTGGTTATGGGCGTGTTGGTGGTGGTCGCCCTACTGTTCGACTTTATGAATGGCTTTCATGACGCAGCCAATTCGATTGCATTGATGGTCTCAACCCGTTTGCTCACTCCGCAAGCGGCTGTGATCTGGGCGGCATTTTTTAATTTTGTGGCGTTTTTGTTCTTTGGCTTGCATGTCGCGGATACCGTCGGCAAAGGCATCATCGATCCCGCCATTGTGAATAATACCGTCATTTTTGGCGCACTGTTTGGCGCCATCGCCTGGAATATTATTACCTGGTGGTTTGGTATTCCCTCCTCGTCCTCGCACGCTTTGATTGGCGGCTTAATCGGCTCTGGGATGGCGCATGCAGGCACGCAAGGGGTGATTTTAGGCACTAAACTGGTGAGCACTGCGCTGGCCATTATTCTGTCGCCGTTGTTTGGCATGTTGCTGGCGTTGTTGTTGTCGATTGCCATCTTGTGGGCGTTTCAGCGTTCATCACCCTATAAAGTCGAAAGTCGGTTTAACAAGCTGCAATTTATTTCATCATCATTATTTAGCCTAGGGCATGGTGCCAACGACGCACAAAAAACCATGGGCATCATCACGGTCTTGCTATTTGCCAACGGTTATCTACAAGGCGATTTTCATGTGCCGTTCTGGGTGGTGATTGCCTGTCAGTTGGCCATGGGATTGGGTACCTTATTTGGTGGCTGGCGCATTGTACGTACCATGGGGATGGGCATCACCAAAATCCGTCCAACCGGTGGCTTTGCCGCGCAAACCTCAGGCTCCATCGCCCTATTTTTAGCCACCAGCTTGGGGATTCCCGTGTCAACCACACACACCATTACCGGTGCCATCGTTGGGGTTGGTCTATCTCGACGCATGACCGCGGTGCGTTGGGGGCTGGCCTCTCGTATTGTCTGGGCTTGGGTCTTGACAATTCCCTGTGCGGCCTTGATGGCAGCCATGGCATACCATCTCGGAAAAAGCGTGCTTTAACCACCAACCATCTGCTGCGGCAGGGGCAGATTTTTGTGCTTTTGTCACATTTCTGTCATATTTTGTTTCTAAACTGCGCTGAGTCCATTTAAACCTCTCTCAATACAGGAGTGCATCGATGAAAACCCGTTTGTTCCGCAACACTTTTTTGGCTGGCTTGATCGTTCAAGCATTTAGCTTCGCGCACACCGCCACGGCTGCGGACAAAATCATCAAAATCGACGGTTCAAGCACCGTTTACCCGATTACTGAAGCTGTGGCCGAAGAGTTTCAGCGCGCCAAAGGCGTCAAAGTCACGGTCGGTGAATCAGGTACTGGTGGCGGCTTTAAAAAATTCTGCCGCGGTGAAACGGATATTTCTGATGCATCTCGTCCTATTTCGCAAAAAGAAATCGATGCCTGCAAAGAAGGGGGCGTGCAGTTTATTGAATTGCCTATCGCCTATGATGCCCTGACTGTAGTGGTGAACAGCAAAAATGACTGGGTCAAACAAATTACCGTGGCTGAACTGAAGAAAATCTGGGAGCCGGGTTCAAAGGTGAAAAACTGGAAAGAAGTGAATGCGACTTATCCAGACAAAGCCATCAATCTCT
>JAIXZQ010000266.1 GCA_027489475.1 Methylophilus sp. | reverse complement strand
TTGATTAGTGTTTTCATCATTGATGTTCCTGCAATTCCAACGTTGTCATTTGCTCAGTCCACGCATTACTGACCGGGTCTTGAACAGTCTCTTTCACGGTCAGGGTATATTTCAGCGTCTGGCGATTTTCTTCCAGCGCGGTCACCACCCCATATTTCTCACCCATATGGGCGCCGGGTTTGACTTGATAAATCAAGTTATCTGGGGTTTGTATGGTGGCAAAACTTTTGCCTTTTTTGCTTAACACGCCCACAAATTTCAGGCTCTCCAGCGGATAGGCCTCGAGTGGCTCTTTGGGCCGATTGAGGTCGGGCTGATGCGTGGTTTGCAACGCGGCTTTGCGCGGAACAAACGGGTCAGCCAAGCTGTGGTCAGCGTTATATTGCTTGGGCGAAAAACTTTGTACCTGCGGCAAAGGTTCAACCGGCGCAGCCACACTGTGATTGGCCTCCTCCATAAAGCGTGTCAGGTCATCATCCTGCTGATCACTACACGCGCTCAGCCACAACACGGGCAATAGGGCAACACAGAGTCTAAGGCGTATCATTTTTTACCTGCCTTGTTTTCTAAGGCTTTGCGGGCAGCGACTTCATCGGCATCCATGTAGCGATAGGTTTTGGCCACCGCTTCCATCACCAACTGGTCTTTTTGTGGGTGTTTGTCGTCTTTGCCCACGGTTTGAATTTGTAGATTGTGCAAGGTGACGATGCGAGACAGTTTGGCCACCTCGGTGACAAAGGCACCCAGCGCATGGTATTGACCTAGCACCTTGATATTGATGGGTTTCTCAGCATAAAACTCGGCATAGACTTCAGGCATGGGCACAAACGCTTCAAACGACAAGCCTTGGCTTAAGCCGGCTTGGTTGATGTCAGTCAGCAATGCATCCATCTCCGATTTGTCTGGCAATTGCTTGAGCAAGGTGCCAAATGTGCGCTGGATATCCACCACTTGTTGTTCGTAGGCTTTAATCTTGATGGCTTGGCTCTTTTTGACTAAAAACTCATTGCGCAGGCCTTCTTCTTTTTCTTTTTCTGCTTTCAGGTCGGTCAGGTTAGGGCTCAACAAAAACAGATAGCCCGCCGCAAAAATCGCGGCCGCCAGCACGGCCAACAGCACGGCCTTGACCGGCATGGGCAAGTTACCGGCGTTTTTGAGGTCTATGTTATTAAAATCGGACAGTTGCATGGCGATTATCCTTTAGCGGGCGCTTGCGGTGCGGCAGCCTTGCCGGGCGGTGTCGCCGACGGCGCATTTTCTCGTTTTAGGGTCACGCGCAATACAAACGCATATTGCTTGCTGCCAGCGGTAGGGGTGTCGGCTTTGATTTCCACCAAATTAGGGGTTTGCAGCAAGCTTGAATCCGCCAGGTTATGTACCAGGGTCGCGACGCGGGCGTTGGTATCAGCCACGCCTTTTAACTCCACCTCGTCGTTGAGCTGTTTGATGCTATTGAGATACACGCCTTCAGGCAATTGTCTGGCCAGTTCGTCCAAAATCATCACCGCCTGATTACGGTCACTTTGCAGATTTTCGACAATCTGCTTGCGCTCTAGCACTTGCTGAATTTGTTGTTTCAGGGTGCCAATCACCACAATTTCTTTATCTAGGCGCGCAATCTCCGCTTGCAGTCGCTCATTGCGTGACTGCTGCGATTGAATTTTGTTGTGTAGATAAGTCCAGCTTAAAAACAGCACGGCCGCGGCAGCCACCGCCACCAGCGCAGCCAGCAAGCCAAACTCACGCTGACGCTCAGCGCGGCGAATTTGCCGATGCGGTAACAGGTTGACTTTAATCATGCGTCCACCCCCCGCAAGGCCAAGCCGCAGGCAATCATCAATGCCGGGGCATCGGTTGGCAGTTGTGAGGCCTTGATTTTGTTGGCCAATGCCATGCCCGCAAAAGGATTGGCCACCAACGTATGGGTGCCGGTTTTTTCTTCAATTAAAGCGGCCAAGCCTTCGGTAGCTGAGACGCCACCCGCCAATAACAGATGATCGAGCTTGCTGTATTGAGTGGCGTTGGTAAAAAACGATACCGCACGCGCCGCTTCACTGGCGACATTCTGCAAAAAGGGCTGCAACACCTCGGCCTCATATGACTCGGGCAAGCCTCCTTGGCGTTTGGCGATTTCGCTTTCTTCTGGCGATAAGCCAAAGCGGCGCTGTATCTCTTGCGATAAGGACGCGCCGCCAAAGGCTTGTTCGCGGGCATACACGGACTGCAACCCGACCATGACATTGACATGCGTGATATGGGCGCCGATGTCCAGAATCATGGTGACGGTTTTTTTGCTGTGACCCGGCAGTTGTTTCATGATCTGCCGATAGGCCGTCTCAGTGGCATAAGCATCTACATCCATGATGCTGACTTTGAGCCCGGCCTCTTCAGCCACGGCCACGCGGTCGTCTATCTTTTCTTTTTTGGCCGCCACAATCAGCACCTCGACTTCATCGCTGCTTTTGCCCAGCGGGCCCAGCACTTGAAAATCCAGATTCATCTCTTCGAGCGGAAAAGGAATATATTGATTGGCCTCAGACTCCACCTGTAATTCCAGCTCGTCGTCACGCATGCCAGCAGGCAGGGTGACCCGTTTGGAAATCACTGCGGCCGTGGGCAAGGCCATCACCACTTGTTTCGCGCGGGTGCCCAATAATCGCCAGGCCGCCCGCATGGTGTCGGCCACCACCGCGAGGTCGTTAATGTTGCCATCACTCACCACGCCTTTGGGCAAGTTGACATTGGCATAACCCTCTAGGCGAAACTGCTGTTTGCCTGTGGCACTGAGTTCAACCATCTTGACGGCAGACGCACTGACGTCAACGCCTATAAAGCTGGTGTTTTTGCGTGATAACAAGCCCAGATTCAACGGAGTGGCCCTTATAAAAATAAAATGCGTAAAGCACGCGCATGCATCAACCGTGCCAAGTCTCGTTTTTTAATGGCAATCGGGTGATTTTAGGCGGCGGTCAACCCACACGGATGACGCTTAAATTGCATGATTTCATAATTAACTGCGATTGAATCCATAAAAAAAGATTACAATCGGTGGGTAATTCTCACGATGACAGCAGAAGCATGAATTCAAGAAACTGGTTGCAGTCCCTTCTTTTTCTTTGCGTGACAGGCAGTTTAATTGTTGCCGCATTGCTGGTGCTGTTAATCAGCATCCTCTATCCCTCTCTCCCTTCTATTGATGCGCTGACCGACTACCACCCCAAGCTACCCTTGCGCGTGTTTGATGCTGAAGGCGGCCTGATTGCTGAGTTTGGCCAAGAACGGCGTGCCTTTGTACCGATTGAGCAAACGCCCAAAGTGATGAAAGATGCGATTCTGGCGATTGAAGACCGTCGCTTTTACAAGCATAACGGCATAGACACCACCGGCATTCTGCGCGCCATCCGCAACAACCTGACCGGACGCGGCCATGAAGGCGCCAGCACCATCACCATGCAGGTGGCAAAAAACTTTTTTAGCAATCCTGATACGCCGCGCAATCTCTGGACCAAGATTAAAGAAGCGTTGCTGGCGCTCAAGATAGAAAACGCCATCAGCAAAGACAAAATCTTAGAGCTGTATCTCAACCAAATTTATCTGGGTGAGCGCGCCTATGGCTTTGCGGCGGCGGCTAAAACCTATTATGACAAAGACCTCAAACAACTGAATCTGGCTGAGGCGGCCTTGCTGGCGGGCTTGCCCAAAGCGCCGACGAAATACGACCCCTACTTGCATCCTGAATATGCCATCAAGCGCCAGCAAGAGGTGTTACGCGATATGCACCGCTACGGCATGATTACAGACCGTGAATTTGAAGAGGCGCTGCATACGCCGCTTAAGTTCCAGTCATCGCGCCAGCAGATTCCATCATTGGGCGGTGAATACGTTGCAGAGATCGTGCGTGCCACCTTGTATAAACGCTATGGCGAAAAAGCCTACACCAGCGGACTGCGGGTATACACCACTATTCATAACAAACATCAGGCGGCTGCCAATACGGCGGTGATTCAAGGCATCATCAATTTTGAGCTGCGTCATGGCTTTCGCGGACCCGAGGCCATGCTGTCGTTGCCTGGCCGTTTAAC
>JAIXZQ010000002.1 GCA_027489475.1 Methylophilus sp. | reverse complement strand
TCGCGGCCATGTCTATGCTAAGTATGGCGGGTATTGTAGTGGCCTTAGACGCTTATGGCCCAATTACTGACAACGCAGGGGGTATTGCCGAAATGGCCGAATTGCCCAGCAGTGTACGTGATGTGACCGACCCGCTGGATGCAGTAGGCAACACCACCAAAGCGGTGACCAAAGGCTATGCCATTGGCTCTGCAGGCTTGGCTTCATTGGTGTTATTTGCCGACTACACACATAAACTTGAAAGCGCCAACATCACAGCCAATTTTGACCTCAGCGACCCCAATGTCATCATCGGGCTGTTTATTGGTGGCTTAATTCCATTCTTATTTGCCGCTATGGCCATGGAAGCCGTGGGCCGCGCCGCAGGCAGTGTGGTAGAAGAAGTGCGCCGTCAGTTCCGCGACATCAAGGGCATTATGGAAGGCACTGCCAAGCCAGAATATGGCAAAGCGGTAGATATGCTGACCAGCGCGGCGATTAAAGAAATGATGCTGCCCTCGTTATTGCCAGTGGCCGTGCCGATTCTGGTTGGCCTGTTTCTGGGGCCTGTGGCTTTAGGCGGCTTGCTGATGGGCACCATTGTCACTGGGTTATTTGTCGCCATTTCGATGTGTACAGGCGGCGGGGCGTGGGATAACGCCAAAAAATACATCGAAGATGGTCATCACGGCGGTAAAGGATCAGAGGCACATAAAGCCGCAGTCACCGGTGACACGGTAGGTGACCCCTACAAAGACACCGCTGGCCCAGCGGTCAACCCATTGATTAAGATTATCAATATTGTTGCGCTGCTGATTGTGCCATTGCTGCACTAACTCTCGCGCCCAAGCGCGTAAAAGTTTGAGCAACAAAAAAGTCGGCCTAGGCCGACTTTTTTGTTGTGACACCATGTGTCCTAGATTCTCCATGTGCCCAAGAACCTCAATGCTTCCTAGAACCTAAGCACGGTAGGACAAACATCCACTAGAACGCGGGTTTCACTTCTGCATTGTTATAGCGTGCGACGCCATCGGTGATTTCTTGATGCGCCTCATCAATGCCCACCCATCCGTCAATCTTGACCCATTTGCCTTTGTCCAAATCTTTGTAGTGCTCAAAAAAGTGGGCAATCATATCCAAACGCCAAGGCGATACATCGCTCAAGGATTTTTGGTAGGCATACAAGCCGCACACTTTTTCAATCGGCACCGCCAATACTTTGGCATCGCCACCCGCTTCATCCGTCATTTTCAACATGCCCAATGCACGGCAACGTACCACCACACCCGGCAACAAAGGCACAGGCGTAATCACCAGCACATCCACAGGGTCCCCATCGTCACCCAAGGTGTGCGGGATATAGCCGTAGTTACAAGGATACTGCATAGATGTACCCATAAAGCGGTCAACAAACAGCGCACCGCTGTCTTTATCCACTTCATATTTGACGGGATCACCGTTGGCGGGAATTTCGATAATCACGTTAAAGTCGTGGGGCAAATCGCGCCCGCTGGGCACCAAATTCAATGACATAGTGTTTGTCCTGTTTTCACAAAAAGTCGCCATTATAGGCGAATCTGTTGATATTTGCTGTCTGCCGCATGTGTCAACCGGTCTAGTCACCACCCAGACAATGCGGTGCATGCAGGCAAACACAGCGTGCAAAATGGAGCAGTTCACCACAGTGAGGCTAAACGCCGGGCGGGCTAGACAGATTCGCTAGCGGCCGCTGAGATTTCTCGACAGACTTGTCGCACCGAGATTGGGGTCAGGCGTAACGCCAAATAAAACAACAACGGAATGATGACCAGCTCATCAAGCTGGCCAATGATGGGAATAAAATCGGGAATCAGATCAAATGGCAGCACCAAATAGCCCAACGCCAGCCACAACAGCGCCTTAGCGAGCCAAGGCGTGTGTGGGTGTGCCAGCAGCGCGCGGTAAAACGCCACCTCTTGCTTGACTCGGCTGGCCAAACTGGCCAGCTGCGCGCGTAAGCCCATGGCCTTAGTCCACTTGTAACGGACGACCCGTCAGCTTGGCAAACGCCTCCATATATTTGTCTGAGGTGCGTTTTGCCACCTCTTCTGGCAACGCTGGGGCAGGCGGCGTCTTGTCCCAACCGCAGCTTTCTAACCAGTCACGCACATATTGTTTGTCGTAGCTGGGGGGATTTTGCCCCACTTGATACAGGTCGGCGGGCCAAAAACGTGAAGAATCGGGGGTTAAGACTTCATCCATCACATGTAATACACCATTGGAATCAACGCCAAACTCAAACTTGGTATCAGCGATAATAATGCCTTTGGTCAGCGCATACTCAGCCGCACGACGATACAAAGCAATGGCGGCCTCGGCCACTTGCGCCGTCAATACTGGCCCAATCAAGGCCTCTACGGCTGCAACACTGATATTTTCATCATGTTCACCGACGGCGGCCTTGCTAGAAGGGGTAAACAAAGGCTGTGGCAAGGCTTGCGCCAATTGCAATCCGGTGGGTAAAGCAATGTCACAGACGGTGCCTTTGGCCTGATACTCTTTCCAGCCACTGCCCACCAGATAGCCGCGCACAATCGCTTCAAGCGGCAAGGCTTTGAGTTTTTTGACCACCACCGCACGGCCTCTGACTTGGTCGACCTCATTGGCCGCCACCACAGACTCGGGGTCTATCCCCGTCAAGTGATTGGGCACCACGTCTTGCAAAAACGCAAACCAAAAGTTAGCCATTTGCGTCAGCATGGCGCCTTTATGTGGAATCCCCGTTGGCAAAATCACATCAAATGCACTGAGCCGGTCGGTACTGATCAGCAACATGGTGTCTGCATCGATATCATAGATATCACGCACCTTTCCCTGGTGCAGTTTTTTCAGACTGTTGATTGAAGTGGTGAGCAAAGGAGCGGACATAGCGACGGCCATCTAAAATCTAAACCCGTATTATAAAGGCGAGGCCGTCTGCTCGGCGAGTGAATTGTCAGCCTGCAACCCTTCGACCTGAAAAGATTAGGCTGCGACCGCTTCAGGCAAATTGCTGACTGACAGCTTGGCGTAGCCCACATAACGACTCAGGCGCAATAAATTGCAGGTGTAGCCATACTCATTGTCATACCAAGCCACCAGCTTGACAAAGCTGGGGTCTAGCATCAATCCAGCACCGGCATCAAAAATACTGGCGGCAGGATAGCCGCGAAAATCGCTGGAGACCACGGCCTCGTCGGTATAGCCTAATACGCCTTTGAGGTCACGCTCGGCCGCATATTTCATCACGGCACAAATCTCCTCATAACTGGTGCGCTGTTGCAACTCCACGGTCAAGTCAACCACCGAGACATCGGCGGACGGAATCCGCATGGCCATGCCGGTCAGCCGGCCACTCAAAGCCGGAATCACTTTACCCACCGCTTTGGCAGCCCCGGTGCTGGAGGGAATAATATTGTCAAACACGGCGCGCCCACCACGCCAGTCTTTGTTAGAAGGGCCATCCACGGTTTTTTGCGTGGCTGTGGCGGCATGAATGGTGGTCATCAGGCCGCGCTTGATGCCAAAATGGTCATGCAACACCTTGGCCATGGGCGCTAATCCGTTGGTGGTACACGAGGCGGCGGAAACTATCTCTTGACCGCGATAATGATAATGGTTGACGCCATACACAAACATCGGCGTATCGTCTTTACCGGGGGCAGACTGCACCACCACGCGGGCACCTGCCGCGATATGCTGGGCGCATTGTGTCTGCGTCAAAAACACACCGGTGCATTCAAGTACTACATCTACGCCGACCGCGGCCCAGTCGATGTCGGCCGGTTGCGCGTGCGCCGTCATGCGTATCGGTTGACCATTAATCCACAACGTGTCGCCCTCAATCTGTGCATCGGCTGCCAGCCGACCGTGCACAGAATCATATTTCAAAAGATATAACAACTGGTCCGGTGGCTCTATGCTGTTAATCGCCACCACTTGCAGGTCTTTGAATTCGGCCTGATTTAAAGCCGCGCGCAGTACCATGCGACCGATGCGGCCAAAGCCGTTAATCCCTACCCGTAAGCACATAGGCTACTCCTTGTGGATGCTGTTGTTGAGAGATAAGCAAGTTTAATGCTCGTTTTTTGCACGCAATGTTAGACAGTCTGCATGCGCTTGCTTAGAATAGGGCTGCACACCTTACCACGTGCTCAACCAAACGCATCGGAAATCTTGTGGACGTCGCAGAACAATTACTGAGTGGGATCCTCGACAGCTTGTCTTTGCAAGTGGCAGTAATTGATGAACGCAGTGAAATTCTCTATGTAAATCAGGCCTGGCGGAGCTTTGGCTTGTTTTATGGCTTGCCGTTTGAAACCGATTGGTTTGGCATCGCCTATTTAGACCTGTGTCGCGCCAATGAAGACACGCACCAACCGGCGCTGTTGCAAGGGGTGAGCGATGTACTGGCCGGCAAGTCTGAGCAGTTCAGCATAGACTATTTGTGCCATACCCCCACGCAACAACCGACTTGGCTGACCTTGCATATCCGACCCATGCAAAACAGCGTCACCGAGCGCCCGCTATTTTTGCTCACCCTGACCAATATCACGCACCATAAGCAGGTTGAAGACCGTATTTCGGCGCTGAGTTTAACCGATCCGCTCACTGGGCTGGCCAATCGTCGCCGCCTAGAGCAGTTTATGCATGATGAATGGTCTAGGGCCATTCGTCACCAATCTGGGCTCAGTGTCATGATGATAGATGCTGACCACTTTAAACAATTGAATGACAGCATGGGACATAGCGCAGGCGACCAATGCCTGCGACAACTGGCCAATATTTTGATGCAATACACAAACCGCCCTGGAGATTTGGCGGCACGTTATGGCGGCGAGGAGTTTGTGCTGGTGTTGGGTCAAACCACGCAACAAGAAGCGATTAAAATTGCCGAGCGTATCCGGCAAAAAGTCATGGCGCTAGAAATTCGCTTTGCCGAACATAGACTGATGACGGTGAGCATAGGCATTGCCAGTTTGGCACCAGTTTCCAGTGCGCAAAAAGAACAACTGGCGCGCAACCAATGGCTCAACTTTAGTGAAGATGGACATTTGTTGCTGGACCAAGCGGATAAGGCCTTGTATGTGGCTAAAAAACAAGGCCGCAACCGCATCGAGGTCTACGACAAACACCACCGCTTAACGGCACCGCTTATCGTCTAACGCTGTGTCGCCGCGCTTGCCCAGCGCGGCCTTACGTGGGACAAGCGCTTAAGCTGCTTGGGCGCGGGCTTCTAAGATGGCAACCGCAGGCAAGGTCTTGCCTTCGAGAAACTCTAAAAAGGCGCCGCCTGCAGTAGAGATATACGATACGCGATCATAAATGCCATATTTCTGAATAGCGGCAATGGTGTCGCCCCCCCCGGCCAAGGTAAAGGCAGGCGTATTGGCAATGGCATGGGCAATCGTTTTGGTACCTTCACCAAACTGGTCAAACTCAAACACCCCGACTGGGCCGTTCCAGACGACGGTTCCAGCATGCATAATGATGTCAGCCAGCTCGGCCGCAGATTGTGCACCGATATCAAAAATCATATCGTCGGTGGCGACCTCAGCAGCGGCTTTTTTGATCGCAGGTTCGTTGGCATCAAAACGTTTACCAACGACCACATCTTTGGCAACCGGCACTTGCGCCCCACGCGCCGCCATTTTTTCAATCAGTTGTTTGGCGGTGCCCACCAAGTCAGCTTCACACAATGATTGCCCGACCTCATAGCCACTGGCCTTGAGAAAGGTATTGGCAATGCCGCCCCCCACCACCAGTTGATCTACTTTGTCTGACAGGCTTTCAAGCACCGTGAGCTTGGTCGAGACTTTAGAGCCACCGACAATCGCCACCAGCGGACGGGCAGGCGCCAACAGCGCTTTGGTCAATGCTTCTAACTCTTCAGTCAGCAAGATACCCGCACAGGCCACCGGGGCAAATTTGGCAATGCCATGGGTGGAGGCTTCGGCGCGGTGCGCGGTGCCAAACGCATCCATGACAAAAATATCGCATAAGGCCGCATATTGCTGTGCCAGTGCATCAAGGTTTTTCTTTTCGCCCACATTAAAGCGACAGTTTTCTAACAACACCAACTGCCCCTCAGCAATCTGCAAACTGTCTTCTGGCGCCTGCGGAGCCAGCCAGTGTTTGACCAATCGCACGGGTTGCCCAAGCAGGCGACTCATCACCTCGGCCACCGGCTGGAGAGAATTTTCTTCGCTATACACGCCTTCTTCTGGCCGCCCGAGGTGTGAAGTGACCATGACTTTAGCCCCGGCTTTTAGCGCATGCAGAATGGTGGGCATACTCGCCACGATACGCGCATCACTGGTGACCACGCTGTCTTTGACAGGCACATTTAAGTCTGCGCGGATAAACACGCGCTTTCCGCGCAAGTCCAAGTCAGTCATTTTAAGAAAATTCATCTGTGTCCCCTTAGGTCTGTGGTCTACACCCGGCTAAAGCTGGTGGTGGATTGGCGTGCGGGGCCAAGCGGCCCCGTTTATCATTAAGCGATATGCTGCACCAGTCTTAACAAATTACAGGTGTAGCCGTATTCGTTGTCATACCAGCCGACCACTTTGACAAAGGTGGGGTCAAGCATGATGCCGGCATCGGCATCAAATACACTGGCGGCAGCACTGCTGCGAAAATCGCTGGAGACGACTTTTTCGTTGGTGTATTCAAGCACCCCTTTTAGGCTGCCCTGCGCGGCCTGTTGCATGGCGGCACAGATGGCCTCATAGCTGGTTTCTTGATTCAGTTCTACCGTTAAATCCACCACAGACACATCTGCTGAAGGCACACGCATGGCCATGCCGGTGAGTTTTTTATTTAATGCTGGGATGACTTTGCCAACCGCTTTGGCTGCGCCAGTACTGGAGGGGATAATGTTTTCAAACACGCTACGGCCGCCACGCCAGTCTTTTTTAGAGGTGCCGTCAACGGTCAGTTGTGAAGCGGTGGCCGCATGGATGGTGGTCATCAGGCCGCGTTTGATGCCAAAGCTGTCATGCAAGACTTTGGCCAACGGGGCCAAGCCGTTGGTGGTACAAGAGGCCGCCGACAAAATGGCTTGTCCTGCATAGTCTTGGTGATTGACGCCATAAACAAACATCGGCGTATCATCCTTGCCGGGCGCAGACTGCACGACTTTACGCGCACCGCCATTCAAGTGTGGCTGACAGCTTTCTTGGGTTAAAAATGCGCCGGTCGATTCGACGATGATGTCAGCCCCAGCGAGCCGCCAATCAATATTGTTAGGATCGCGTTCGGCAGTCAAATGAATGCGTTTACCATTGACCAACAGTGCGCCTTGGTCGGCCTCGACACGGGCGGCAAAGCGGCCATGGACGGAATCATATTTGAGCAGATACATCATGTATTCCACATCATATGAACTGTTGATGGCAACGACTTCAATATCGCTGAATTCTGCCTGTTCGACCGCAGCGCGCAACGCCATCCGTCCAATGCGTCCAAATCCGTTAATGCCTACCTTGACTGACATATGCTCCCCAACATTGCTTAGAACTAAAATGCAGCATTTTAACCTAAACCACCTATACTGGACAGATTGTAAGTGTTTGATTTGA
>JAIXZQ010000348.1 GCA_027489475.1 Methylophilus sp. | reverse complement strand
TAAATGCTGCCCGCGCAACGGTGTTGTCGGCGCAGTTTTTCTGCGGCGCGCGAAGTATACAAGGTCAGGGCTTCTGACAGGCCTTGCAGGCTGCGGACTGGCTCACCAAAGCTGCGGGTACTTTGTATTTGTTGCTGTGGCGCGCGCACGTCTTCTAGGCTCAGGCATAGCCTGCCGTTCAGTTCGCGGATGGTTTTTTCCATCACCACGCTAAAGCGTCTGCGCATGGTTTCGGCATCGCTGTATTTCAGGTCGCGCACGCTGTGGATGTCTAGTGGTTTGGCATGCAAGGTGGCCGCCAGCCGACGGCCTATGCCCCACACCTCGTCGACGGCAATCTGCGCCAGCACCTCATCTAGTTGCGCCTGACTCAGGCGATTAAAGTTGCATACCCCTGCCATCTCTGGCCTGCGTTTGGCGCAATAATTAGCCAGTTTTGCCAGAGTTTTGCTACTGGCAATGCCCACACAGACCGGCAATCCGGTTTCTTGCAGCACCGTCTGCCGCAGGCTGCGCGCATACTCGGTGAGGTCATGGCGGGTAAAGCTGCTGAGGTCGAGAAACGCCTCGTCTATCGAGTAGACTTCTTGCGCCGGACTAAAGCGCCGCAGGATGGACATCACGCGGTTACTCATGTCGGCATACAGCGGGTAGTTGGATGAATAGGCAATTACGCCTTCTTGCTCGGCAAATTTACGAATCTGAAACCACGGCGCCCCCATGGCGATACCCAAGGCTTTGGCTTCTGCGCTGCGTGAGACCACACAGCCATCATTGTTGCTTAAGACCACCACCGGACGATTGCGTAAGCGTGGATTAAACACCCGCTCGCAGCTGACATAAAAATTGTTTGCATCGACCAAGGCAATGGCGTGTGTAGCCGAGAAGGGGGTGGGTGCGTGCATACTCAGGCCTGTTTCATGAAATTCTTTAAACCGTGTTCATGGTTAGAGACCACGTCCTCTGGCGCAGATGCGCCGATAATACTCACACGAACCAGACACGGTGTCGGTTCGGATGAATCAACAAGGAGATCATTATGTGGACTAAACCAGCTGCGACTGAAATGCGTTTCGGTTTTGAAGTGACCATGTACGTTATGAACAAATAAGTTCATTACAACGTGATCAAACCCGGTGTGGGCCACCCAGGCGCACCGGGTTTTTTATCGCCACGCCTTTAGACCCTTGTGCGACAAGACCTTCCAGAGGCTGCGCTGCTGGCCTAGCGGAAGCGCCGAAACGAGCCAATCACTACCCCCCAGATTTCAAACTGCATGGCCTCATGAATCAGAATCGGCGCATATTTGCCCGAACTGTTGGCGGGCAGTAATTTGGGTTGCCCATCTTTTTGCTTGGCCAAGGTCTTAATGGTGAATTCGCCATCAATCATGGCCAGCACGATGTCGCCCACCACTGGCAATTTGCCTTTATCCACCACCGCTTTGTCGCCAGGCATCAGCCCGGCTTCTATCATGGACTCGCCTTGGATGGTGACAAAAAAGGTAGAGTCGGCCTGATCAATCAGATATTCATTGGGGTCTAGCCGCTTTTCTACATGGTCGTCCGCCGGGGAGGGAAACCCTGCCGGCACTTTAGACTGAAACAGTGGCAAGGCGCGGGCCAGCGGCTGTACGGCAGGCCAGGCAAAAGCCTCTGGGCTGTCTAAGCTGTCGCGCAATTGCTGTTGCTGTTGTCTGCGGGCAAAGGCCGCCAATAAGTCGCTGACCACGGCTTTTTGACTGACAGGCACACGCATCACCGTGGTCGCCTCTTGATACTGACCAGACCCTGGTTTGCGTCCAGCGCCCAAGCGTTTGCCACCGGCTTTGCTGAGCGTTTCAACCATGGGTTCACTGGTCGCGCTGGCATCGGCAGGACGGCTAGATTGATCGGGTGTGTTTTTCATAAGGATGGTGTCGTAAGCAGGATTTGATTATTGTAACAAAAATAATTGAGGCAAAAAGTTAAGAATTCATAAGCGGGGACGCTATACTGATGGCCTCACATCACCACGCATCGCTTATGTATTGGATAGACGGATTATTGGCCCACGACGCGGTTTTTTGCTTGATGGGCATCGCTGTGGGCGTGCTGTCGGGCTTGCTGGGCATTGGCGGCGGCATCGTACTGGTGCCTATGTTGCATGCCGTGCTGCTGGCCCGTGGCTTAAGCCCTGAGCTGGCTTTTCACAGCGCCTTGGCTACCAGCATGGCCTGTATCGTCTTCACCGCACTGTCTAGTACGCGCGCGCACCAGCAGCGCGGCAATATTGTCTGGCCCACGCTCTGGGCCATGCTGCCCATGGTGTTTATCGGGGCATGGGGGGCGACTTGGTTGGCTATTCGCCTGCCAGCCACATGGTTAAGTGTATTTTTTGCATGCTTTTTACTGTTTGCCGCCTATCAGCTCTGGCAAGTACAACCATTGGCGGCCAGCCGTTTGCCGGGGCAGTGGGAGTTGCGCGCAGTGTCTTTGTGTATCGGCGTGATTTCTGCGCTGGTTTCGATTGGGGGTGGCACCTTAACTGTGCCTTATCTGACTTTGCGGCAAGTACCGGTCAGGCACGCCATCGGCACATCAGCCGCCTTGGGGGTGCCGATAGCGCTCGCCAGTACGCTGGGCTATGTGCTGTCTGCGCTGCAACAGCCGACACAACAGCCCGGCCAGTTTGGCTTGCTGCATCTGTCAGCCATCCTCTACATCACCCCGCTCAGCGTGCTCTGTGCGCCCTTGGGGGTTGCGCTGACTCAGCGATTGCCGGTACAAAGCTTAAAGCGATTATTTGCAGGCTTTTTAGTCGTTGTCAGCGTGCACTTGTTGATGACACTGGGATAAAGGCTGTCGCATGTTGCGCGTGTATTGCGGCATGTGACATGCGCAATAGGCAATAAAAAACCCGCCTAGGCGGGTTTTTTATTCAAGCGTGGCTTGAATTATTTGTTCATGACGTACATAGTCACTTCAAAGCCAAAACGCATTTCGGTAGCAGCTGGTTTAGTCCACATAATAATCTCCTAAGTTGTTTGTTTAAGTACATCAAAGCGATGTGCTTGTATGAGTGCTATATTAACGATGTGTTTCGCAAACG
>JAIXZQ010000212.1 GCA_027489475.1 Methylophilus sp. | reverse complement strand
AAATTCGCCAGCAGGTCATCATGCAGCACCACTTGCCAGTCATCGCCCAGCATCAAGCTGACTTGCGCCGACTGATTGTGATAATCCACTTTAATCGGGCAGCGCTTTTGCTCCTCACCTGCGTAGCGGTATGGCGTGAGCACATTCATTAGCCGTTGCACATCCGAAGTGCCGTTGCAGCGCAACGTGAGCATTTGGGCAAACCGATTCCGTACCGCGGCCAAATCATACAGCTTGCGGGCACTGACACGGATACCGCCAGAGAACTCGTCATGACTGATACGCCCTTCTACGATCAGCAGTTGGTCTTCTTTAATCCATGGCGCATGCTGGCTGAGTAATTCAGACCCAATAACCACGTCGACCCGCCCTACCGCATCATCTAAGGTCACTATGGCCATTTTGCCGCGCTGCGTCATGCGTACCCTGACACCCATCACTACGCCAGCCAGCAGTTTAGGCGCCTCTTGCGGTGTCAGCTCGGTCAGATTGCTTTTGATAAATGGCCCCAGTTGCGCCTTGTAGCTCAAATAGGGATGACCACTGAGATAAAAGCCTAAGGCAGTTTTTTCTTCTTGCAAGGCCTGTTCAGGGCTCCAGGGCGGCACCGCTGGCAAGGCGTGCTGTGTTTCACTGACACCACCAAATAAACAATCCTGACCCGCATGCGCTGCGCCCTGCTCTGCCACGCTGATGGCGCTATCCAACCCAGCCAACAAAGCCGCCCGATTGGGTTCCAAGCGATCAAAGGCCCCTGCACGTATCAGCGACTCAATGACCCGGCGGTTGACTTTACGTAAATCTAAGCGCTGACAGAAATCAAACAGGTCTTTAAACGGCCCTTGTGCAGCGCGCGAGGCCAAAATCAGCTCAATCGCAGCCAAGCCTGTGCCTTTGATTGCGCCCAGACCATATAACACCTGTTGTGCATTGAGTGGCTTAAACTGAAACACGCTGGCATTGATGTCTGGCGGCAACACCTCAATTTGGTTAGCGCCACAATCATCAAAAAAAGTATGCACATTGTCGGTGTTGTTCATATCCGCCGACATGGTGGCCGCTAAAAACGCGGCTGGATAATGCGCTTTAAGATAGGCCGTATGGTAGGCCACAAGCGCATAGGCAGCTGCGTGTGACTTGTTAAAGCCATAGCCGGCAAATTTTTCCAGCAAATCAAACAAGTCGTTGGATTGTTGCAGGCTTAAGCCGTTTTTTAGCGCGCCTTCATTAAAAATCTCGCGCTGCTTGACCATCTCTTCGGGCTTTTTCTTACCCATGGCCCGCCGCAACAAGTCGGCGCCGCCCAAGCTGTATCCGGCCACTACCTGCGCAATCTGCATCACCTGTTCTTGATAGACGGCAATACCATAGGTTTCTTTAAGGATGGATTCGGTGGAAGGATGTGGATACTCAACCCGTTGCGTGCCATGCTTACGTCGGCAAAAATCAGGAATCAAATCCATTGGGCCGGGACGGTAAAGCGCTACCAACGCGATGATGTCCTCAAACAAGTCTGGCTTAGCCTGTTTGAGCATGTCTTTCATGCCGCGCGATTCCAACTGAAATACCGCGGTCGTATTGGCAGTTTTTAGCAGGTGATAGCTTTTTTTGTCGTCTAGCGGCAGCGTTTCAAACTGCAAGGGCGGCAAATCCTCAGCGGCACGTTGTGCATTGGCATTTTCCAGCGCCATATTGAGAATGGTGAGTGTTCGTAGCCCTAAAAAGTCAAACTTGACCAGCCCCACCGCCTCGACATCATCTTTATCGTACTGGCTCACCAAACTGTCGCCATTCGGCTGGCAATAGATAGGGGAAAAATCAGAGATTTTTCCCGGCGCAATTAACACACCACCGGCGTGCATACCCACATTTCGCACCAAGCCTTCGAGACGCAGTGCCAGTGACAACAACTCGGCAACCTCTTCTTCTTTTTCGCGCCGCTCTTGCAGCGCGGGTTCTTTTTCGAGCGCAGATTCTAAGGTAATGCCCAGCTCCAACGGAATCAGCTTGGCAATGCCATCCACAAAGTTAAACGGCAGGTCGAGCACACGGCCGACATCACGGATCACCGCTTTGGCGGCCATGGTCCCGAAGGTGGCAATTTGCGACACCGAGGCCAGCCCATACTTTTGCTTGACGTAATCAATCACGCGGTCACGGCCTTCCTGACAGAAGTCGATGTCAAAGTCAGGCATGGAGACGCGCTCAGGGTTTAAAAAACGCTCAAACAACAGGTTGTATTTCAGCGGATCGAGGTCGGTAATACCCAGGCTGTAGGCCACCAATGAGCCGGCTCCAGAGCCGCGCCCAGGGCCAACCGGCACACCATTGTTTTTGGCCCAATTGATAAAGTCGGCCACAATCAAAAAGTAGCCGGGAAAGCCCATTTGGATGATGATGCCGCACTCAAATTGCAAACGCGCTTCATACTGCGGACGCATTTCCTCACGCGTGTCAGGGTCAGGATATAAGGTAGCTAAGCGCTGCTCCAGCCCGGCTTGCGATTGCGCGATCAGATACTCGTCCAGACTTTCACCATGGGGGGTCGGAAAATCTGGCAAATAGTTTTTACCCAAGGTCAGCGATAAGCTGCAGCGACGCGCAATTTCGACAGCATTGTGCAAGGCCGCAGGCATGTCGGCAAACAAGGCCTGCATCTCGGCCTGTGTTTTGATGTATTGGCTTTGCATAAAGCGGCGCGGACGGCGGTTATCGGCCAGCACATAGCCTTCAGCAATACAGGTGCGCGCTTCATGCGCCATAAAATCATCGGGCGTATGAAACTGCACCGGATGGGTGGCAACGACCGGCAACTGACACTGCTGAGCCAGCAACAGGGTCTGTTGTATCAATTGTTCTTGGGCATAAGCGTCCGAACTGTCTGGTGCATGCACGCGTTGCACTTCGAGGTAATAGCGACCGTCAAACACCTGCGCCCAATGGCGGGCGCAGGCGGTGGCTTGCGACAAATTGCCTGCCTGCAAGGCCAGACCGACATCGCCGGCAGCAAAGCCTGAGAGCATAATCAATCCAGCGTGTTTTTCTTGTAACCAATCAGGCTTAATTTCTGCGCGCTCACGATATTGATTGTGCAAATAAGCACTGCTCAACAGCTCGCATAAATGCCGATACCCTTGCGCATCCTGTACCAACAACAAAGCGCGCAACGGCACATCGCGCTGTTGTATATTCTCAATCCAAACATCACACCCTATCAACGGCTTAAGGCCTTTAGCGCGCGCTGCCTTGTAAAACTTGACGGCACCGAACAGATTTGACAGGTCTGTTAATGCAATTGCGGGCATGCCATCCCGTTGTGCGGCGCTCACGTAATCATCAATACGCACGGTGCCATCGACAATTGAATACTCACTGTGACAGCGCAAATGAACGAACGCAGGCAGCGTTGTGGGGTCTGGCGAGGCAGACGCGTCTGAGGGGGCAAATGTGGGCGGGACGACAACTTCCATGGGGTTTATTTTAACCGTCATGGATGCCATTTGTGTACGTTGCGAACGCAAATAATCTGATTGACAGTCATGCAAACGCCACTATACAAGCGCATCCATGCACCGAAATATTCTTCAACGCGCACGGGCAACCGAGGCTGACAATCTTTAACCAGTCTGTCAGCTTGGTGCAAGGCAAAGTGGGTTATGCTTATTGTGTTGTTAGGCATAGGGTCTAAAGCGAGAAGACAAGGACAAGCATGCACCACAGCACGTTATACTTAGGTGAGCCGATTTTGCTGGAAGATACACTGCCTGAGGTTGATCAGCCCATGCCTTACTTTGAGTTGGTGAATCTGGCGCTAGAAAGCGTTTCTTCAGAGGCGTTTAGTGGACAGCGAAAACTATTGCATTTTCATCCCAGCATAGATACGCCAATCAGCGTTGAAACTGTTCATGCTTTGCATCTTAACACTGCAGCTTATGACAATATTGCCATTCTGCATATCTCTGCCGATTTACCCTTTACGCTCAGTCGCTTTAAGAGCACCGCGTCGCCTCTAAATGGACACTTTCTATCCACCATGCGGGGGCGGGATATGCTCAAGCATTACGGAGTCTTAATGGTATCCAGTAAAATGGCTGGGTTGCCTGCGCGTGCGTTGATGGTGGCGGATGAAGAGAATCGGCTACAGCATGTGCAAGTGGTCAATGATTTAATGCAGCTCCCGAACATCGCCCTGGCATGTGAATACGTGCGGTCGAGGACTTAAAATACGGTTTAATCTTGCTGATGTACAGTGTGCATCGCACTTTTGGCCCAACATAAAATGTTGATTGCCAACCGGCGAAGGGTTAAAGTATGCGCTTAATTTTTTTATTCATGATTTGGAGAACACTATGTCTAGCGTGACGCTCAAAGGAAATCCGGTCGCCCTGGCTGGCACATTTTTGCAGGTAGGCGATACTGCCCCAGCATTTCAATTGGCTGATGCCAAACGTAACTTGGTCGGGTTAGACGCCTTTAGTGGCAAACGCAAAGTGCTAAATATATTCCCCAGCATTGACACCCCCACTTGCGCGACCTCTGTGCGTACTTTTAACAAAGAAGCCAGTAGCCTCAGCAACACCGTAGTGCTGTGCATCTCGGCAGACTTGCCATTTGCGCAAAGTCGTTTTTGTGGCGCTGAAGGTTTGGAAAATGTGGTCAATTTGTCGACCTTCCGAGACACCACCAAATTTGGTACAGATTATGGCGTGTTAATTGCAGACAGCAGCTTGGCAGGCTTAACCGCCCGTGCAGTGATTGTGCTGGATGAGCATAACAAAGTGCTGCATAGCGAATTGGTGAGTGAAATTGCTAATGAGCCAAACTACCAAGCAGCCATTGCCGCATTAAGTTAATTACCTGTTAAATCGCTCGCTGGCGGTTATATGACCGCTGCCGAGCGAGCCTAACAGTGTGCTGTACCCCATGATAACAACAGGCTAAAAAGCCCACCTCCCGACCCAGACACCCTCTATGAAAATTGATGTCATGCGTAAAGTGGATTTCTATGCAGGAATCCCGCTATGTTTGCTAGTGAGTCTGTGGCTCAAAGTGGTCGAGTGGTTGGCCAAACCAGCGCAAAAAGCACCCAGCCGGGTGCTTTTTATTGAGTTATCTGAAATGGGCAGTGCCATTCTGGTTGACCCCGCCATGCGCAAAATGCAAGCGTATACGCAAGCCAGCTTATTTTTTGTCATTTTTAAAAACAATGCGCAAAGCCTCAAGCTACTCAATACCGTGCCCGCGCATCAGGTATTTACCATCAATGAACGCAGCCTACTAACACTGGCGTGGGACACCTTGCGCTTTTTGCATTGGACCCGCAAACAGCGCATTGATACGGTGATTGATCTCGAACTGTTTTCACGCTTTAGCGCCTTGTTGACCGGGCTCTCAGGCGCCAGCAAAAGGGTAGGATTTCATGCGTTTCATAATGAAGGCTTATACCGAGGCACAATGTTGACGCATAGCGTGTGGTACAACCCGCACATTCACATTGCCAAAAACTTTATTGCCTTGGTGAACGCCAGCTTGGCAGACAAGCATGAAACGCCTTT
>JAIXZQ010000112.1 GCA_027489475.1 Methylophilus sp. | reverse complement strand
CGCTTCGGCGCGCAACACTTCTAACACCCATTCGGCATAGGGCTGCCAATCGGTCGCCACATGCAGATAGGCGCCGGGCTTGAGCTTACGACACAGCAATGCAATAAAAGCAGACTGAATCAGCCGCCGCTTATGGTGACGTTTTTTATGCCAGGGGTCTGGAAAGAAAATGTGTACGCCATCGAGCGAGGCGTCCGGCAACATATGTTGCAATACCTCAACAGCATCGTGCTGAACAATGCGAATATTTTGGATATCGTTTTCCTGCATCAGTTTGAGCAGGCTGCCTACGCCTGGCGTATGCACTTCGACAGCCAAAAAATCACATTCGGCCAAGGTCTGTGCAATTTTGGCGGTCGCATCGCCCATGCCAAAGCCAATTTCTAAGATGCGAGGCAGCCCTTGCCGAGGAAACAGGTGCTCCAAGTCCACCCCCTGTGCGACATATTCCACCCCAAAGCGCGGCCAACCCGTTTGCAAGGCGCGTTCTTGGCCTTTGGTCAGCCGCCCCTGTCTAAGCACAAAACTGCGTATACGCCGTTGAAAAGGCGTCTCCTCCGCGTTTGAATCTAGCAATGAATCCGGCGCGGCGGTAGAGGGCAGGGACGGGTCTTGCACCACGGTATGTGGCGTGGATGGGGGGTCTTGTATATGCATGGGGCGCATTATACTTGAGCCGATGCCAAGGCGGGCATGCGGTGTGCGCGCAGGGTAAGCTGACTACGCGTAGGCCGGGTCAACACCATGTATCAGCGCTGCACAGAATGCTCAGCTTTGGGCACGTCACACCGTCGCGTGAATCATTACAACTGATGCCGTCGATCGCCTTGCACAAAGCCACGCAACGGCAATGTGATGCCACGACTCAAGGCCAAGACCTTGAACAACTCGCCCATTTCGGCGGGCGATAACAAGGTTTGTACCGCAGCAGCCTGCGGCAGATAGCGCGCGCTGTCCTCAACGGGCACTGCTTGTAAGGCTTGTAACAGTCCACAATTGATTAAAAACTGCGCTTGGCTGGTATAGCCGGCACAGCTCAGGCCATGCCGCAGGCCAGCCTCAGCCATGGCAGTAAAATCTACATGCGCGGTGATGTCTTGCCAGCCGGGCGCCCATAGCGGCTGATCATGCGCTCTATGCTGAAAATGGCACATCAAGGTGCCTTGTGACCGTTGCGGATGGTAGTACTCACTGGCGCTAAACCCATAGTCCAGAAACAAGAGCAAGCCTTGCTCAAGGCAGTCTGCCAAACTGGCAACCAGCCCCTGTGCCGCCGGACACACCTCGGTGGTATAGCCCTCACTTAGCGCCTCCTTGTCTATCGGCGGCCATAAGGTTGCGTCGGTGCATAAGCGGTCTTGCCACGCCAATTCGCCCATCAGAGACGCAGTCTGTGCAGACGCTGCATCGGCATTGTTTTGCCAGACCACGCCTCGTTCATACCAAGCTCCTGCTTGCCAGCGCATCAGATGCACGGGGACCGCATCCAGCACCTCGTTGGCGATGATGACTCCATGCAGACGCTCTGGCAAGCTATCCAGCCAGCGCACGCGTTCAAACAAGGCAGCAGGCAACTGCTGACGCAAGGTTTCTTGCTGTCTTGCGCGCAAGTCTGCGCTCACCTCTAAAATAAAATAATGCTGTGGACAGGCCTCTAGCGCAGCCAAGCAATTAAGCAGTCCTGCGGCCAGCTTACCGCTCCCTGCACCCAACTCCAACACATCACCGCTAGGCGCCCCCGCATCCTGCCGCAGCACCTCTTGCACTTGCTGCGCCAAGGTGTACGCAAACAACGGCGTTAACTCCGGCGCAGTGACAAAATCTCCCTTGTCACCGAACTTATTGCGCGCGCCGCTGTAATAGCCAAGGTGTGGCAAATACAGCGCCATCTGCATAAAGTCAGCAAACGATAGCCAACCGCCTTGTTGATGAATACGCTGTTGTATCTGTGCCAGCAATTGTTGGCTTTGTTGCTGTGCGGCCTGGTCTAACGCCGGCAAACGTGAAGATTTCGGTTGTGTTGTCATGCAACCATTATAATGTGACCCTTACAGAAAACTTGAACACTCATCTTAAAGAGACCCCGTGAACGCCGACGCTCAAACAAAAACAATCTTAATCACCGGCGGTGCAAAACGTGTGGGGGCCACCATCGCCCGCCATGTTCACCAAGCAGGGGCCAATGTGGTGTTGCATTACCACACCAGTAGTAAAGAAGCGCAGGCCTTACAAGCCGAATTCAATGCACTCCGCGCCAACAGTGCCATCATCGTGCAGGCCAATCTGCTCGATGTTGCGAGCTTACCCGCACTGGTCACCGCCAGCCTAGAGGCGTTTGGTCGATTGGATGGCTTGGTCAACAACGCCTCTAGTTATTACCCCACCCGACTGGGCCAGATTACGCTTGCACAGTGGGATGAGTTGATGGGGAGTAATTTAAAAGCGCCGCTGTTTCTGAGCCAGGCTGCCGCGCCTGCCCTGCTAGAGAGCCATGGCTGCATCGTCAACATTACTGACATGCATATTGAACGCCCGAAAAAGAACTACAGCGTGTATAGTGCGGCCAAAGCCGGCCTAGTCAGCCTCACCAAATCATTGGCGCAAGAACTGGCGCCCCATGTGCGCGTGAATGCCGTGGCGCCCGGCCCGGTACTATGGCCAGAAGACAACCAAGAGTTTGATGCGCAGTACCGCGCGCTGGTGGTGAACCAAACCCTGTTGAAGCGTAGCGGTGAGCCGAGTGATATTGCCAAAGCAGTTAAATTTTTGATGTTTGATGCACCGTTTATCACTGGCCATGTGCTGGCGGTGGATGGTGGTCGGCATCTGAGTCTGTGAACCCGCAGGCCAGCGTGTGTGCCTGCGCTCACAACAATCTTAAAATCAGCAATAATAATCAACGACTTAGCGTGACATTAAAATGCTTTCGGCTATAATGCGCGGCTATGAAGATTAAACATTACCCCGACGACGTCAGTCAGAATTTTCTCAAACTGCGCAATCAACTCATCAGCGCCACGGGCAAAGCCATTGGCGATTACAACATGATTGAACAAGGTGACACCGTGTTGGTGTGCATGAGTGGGGGGAAAGACAGCCATGCACTGTTGATGCTATTACTGGCATTACAAGAACGCGCGCCCATTGATTTCAAGCTGATTGCCATGAATCTGGATCAGAAGCAGCCCGGCTTTCCGGCCGACGTGCTGCCCGCCTATCTGGATAAATTAGGGGTGGAGTACCGCATTGTGGAAGCGGACACCTACTCCATCGTCAAAGAAAAAATTCCAGAAGGTAAAACCACCTGTAGTTTGTGCTCACGCCTGCGTCGCGGCATTATTTACACTACCGCGCAACAACTGGGTGCCACCAAAATCGCACTCGGTCACCACCGTGATGACATTGTGCAAACCTTGTTTTTAAATATGTTTTACGGCGCCAAACTCAAAGCCATGCCGCCTAAACTGGCCACCAACCGTGGCGAGTTTATGGTGATACGTCCGCTGGCTTACTGCGCAGAAAAAGACATTGCGGCCTATGCCCGTGCCATGCAGTTTCCGATTATTCCGTGCGACCTCTGCGGCAGCCAAGAAAACCTGCAACGGCAAAAAGTCAAAGATATGCTCAATCAGTGGGAACAAGTGCAACCAGGCCGCATCAATAATATTTTCCGTGCCATCAGCAATGTCGAGCCCTCGCATTTGGCTGACACCGACTTGTATGACTTTAAGCACTTAAGTCAGGCCAGTGCAGACGATGAGGACCCGATGTTTGACCATGAAAAATTTGCGGCGCAAGACATGGCGTTAACCATTGCCAGTCAAGATGAAAAACGTATTGCCTTTGCCCGCAAAGCCATGGCACCGGCCGTCATCCATGAAGAATAATGTT
This sequence comes from Methylophilus sp., assembly GCA_027489475.1. GTDB lineage: Bacteria > Pseudomonadota > Gammaproteobacteria > Burkholderiales > Methylophilaceae > Methylophilus. The sequence goes on along the minus strand of JAIXZQ010000112.1, from coordinate 2,660 downwards.
GTATTGCAGTCCCCCTTATTTTACGTTTACGACTGCAACGGTTGTCTAGTCGTTAGAACGCTTGCTATTATCTAGCCAACCTTTACTGTGACCGCCTCATGTCCAAACTGCTGATTGTCGAATCTCCTTCGAAAGCCAAGACCCTGAAGAAATATCTCGGGGCAGAGTTCGAAGTGCTGGCCTCTTATGGGCATGTGCGCGATCTCATCCCCAAAAATGGGGCGGTGGATCCTGCACAGCAGTTCGCCATGAAGTACGACATCATCGACCGCAACAGCAAGCATGTCGATGCGATTGCCCGCGCCTGTAAAGGGGCCGATAGCATCTATCTGGCGACCGACCCGGACCGCGAGGGTGAAGCCATCTCTTGGCACATTGCCGAGATTCTGCATGAAAAAAAGCTGATTAAAAACAAGCTTCTTAAGCGGGTTGAGTTTAACGAAATCACGCAAACCGCCGTCAAGCAAGCGATTGCCCATCCGCGTGATATCTCCATGGACTTGGTCAACGCACAGCAGGCACGCCGAGCGCTGGATTATCTGGTGGGCTTTAATCTTTCGCCCTTGCTGTGGAAAAAAATCCGTCGCGGTCTGTCTGCCGGCCGGGTACAAAGTCCGGCATTACGCTTGATTGTCGAGCGCGAACTGGAAATCGAAGCGTTTACCAGTCAAGAATATTGGAGTATTCACCTAGGCGCCCTTAAACATGCCCATGCGTTTGAAGCCAAGTTGGTGCAACTCAATGGGCAAAAGGTCGAGCAATTTACCGTGACCCAGCACGACCAACAGGCCGACATCGTAGGCAAACTATTGTTGGCCTCAGCGGGTAAAACCACCGTGACCCGCGTTGAAAAGAAACAACGCAGCCGCAGCCCCGCCGCGCCATTTACGACTTCTACCCTGCAACAAGAAGCGGTGCGTAAACTGGGCTTTACCACCAGCCGCGCCATGCGTATTGCGCAGCAGTTATATGAAGGCGTGGATGTGGGCAGTGGCACCGTGGGCCTGATTACCTATATGCGTACAGACTCTTTTAGTCTGGCCACCGAGGCGGTGATGCAAATCCGCGACTACGTCAAAAGCCATTTTGACGCCGACTATCTGCCCAAAGCGCCGATTGTCTACAAAACCAAAGCCAAAAACGCGCAAGAGGCGCACGAAGCGATACGTCCAACCGATATCCGCCGCAGTCCCGCCAGTGTGCGGCAATACCTCAACGACGAACAGTTCAAGCTGTACGAAATGATTTGGAAGCGCACGCTCGCTTGCCAGATGACACAGGCCAAATATGATGCCGTGAGCGTGGACTTGGCGGTGGGCACAGATGCGACCTTGTTCCGCGCAAGTGGCCAAACCTTGGTGTTTCCGGGCTTTATTGCCGTCTACATGGAAGGCAAAGATGATGACAGCGACGATGAAAACAGCGAAGCCAAACTGCCGCACCTAGAAACCGGAGAAGTGTTGGCGGTAGAACGTATTTACGGCGAGCAACATTTTACCGAACCGCCGCCCCGCTACTCAGAGGCCAGCCTGGTCAAAGCGCTGGAAGAATATGGCATTGGCCGCCCATCGACCTATGCCAGCATCATTTCGACGCTGCAAGACCGCGAATACGTGGTGCTGGATAAAAAACGCTTTACGCCCACCGATGTTGGTCGCGTGGTGAATAAGTTTTTGACCGAACATTTTACCCAGTATGTCGATTACGACTTTACCGCCAAGCTGGAAAACGAGCTGGATGAAATTGCCGAAGGCAACCTAGACTGGGTGCCGGTCATGGACAAGTTTTGGCAAGGCTTTCAGCATCAGATTACCGCCAAAGCCGATGTTGAGCGTCCTGGCAATGAATTGATTGATGAGCAATGCCCGAAATGTGGCCGTCAATTACAAAAACAACTCAGCCGCTACGGCAGTTTTATTGGCTGTACCGGCTATAACGCCACCCCCAAATGCGACTACAAACGCAGTCTGGATGGCGCCGCCAATGCCGCAGCTGAGCCCGTGGTCATCGGCCAAGACGCAGACACGCAAAAAGACATCTATCTGATGAACGGCCCGTATGGCCCCTATTTGCAAGTCGGGCAAGCGGTTGAGGGCGAAAAGAAAAAACCCAAGCGCGTCAGCATTCCGAAAGAGATCCCGCTGAGTCAGATCAATATCGACACTGCGCACATGTTGCTCAGCTTACCGCGCGACTTAGGGCTGCATCCCGAAACGGGCAAAAAAATTGTCGCCAATATCGGTCGCTTTGGTCCATATGTGAACCACGATGGCAAGTTCAAATCGATTCCCAAAACTGACAGCGTGTTTAGCATAGACTTAGACGGCGCTGTGGCCTTGCTGGCCGCGGCATCAGGCCCCGCACCGTTGGCTGACTTAGGCGCGCACCCCTCAGGTGAAGGCCGGATTGAAGTGTTTTCTGGACGCTATGGCCCGTATGTGCAGCACAATGGCTTGCGCGCCACCCTGCCAAAAAGCGTGACGCCTGAAGAGCTCACGGTAGAACAGGCGCTGGAATTACTGGCAGAAAAAGCGGCAAAAGACGGTGGCAAAGCCACAGGCAAAAAAGCAGGGGCAAAACCGGCAAGTAAAGCAGTCTCCGCCAAAACACCCTCCAGTGAGACGGCGGTGCGTAAAAAACCAGCAGCAAAAAAACCAGCG
>JAIXZQ010000188.1 GCA_027489475.1 Methylophilus sp. | reverse complement strand
TCGGTGAAAAAAGGGCTGTATGCCGCCAACTTTGGTGGTGGACAAGTCGATATCACCAGTGGCAAGTTTGTCTTTAGTGCCGCCGAAGCCTATATGATTGAAGATGGCAAAATCACCTACCCCGTCAAAGGGGCGACCTTGATAGGCAACGGTCCAGATGTGCTGACCCGGGTGAGCATGGTCGGTAACGACATGGCGCTGGATAGCGGCGTAGGCACATGCGGCAAAGAAGGCCAAAGTGTGCCTGTGGGTGTTGGTCAACCGACCTTGAAGATAGACGGATTAACCGTAGGTGGCACATCAGCGTAAACGTGCTTTCTTGAGCGCGGCCGCTTGTCACGGCTTGCAGGGGACCGTCAGCGCGATGGACTTACACTGACGGTTGGCTGCTTGAAACACAGAATACCAATTCTACGCCGCCGCTCGCTGTTATCCACACATACAGCCACTCAAGCGTTGTCAGCAACCGCAAGGCCTTCGCGTTTAACACCGCGGTGTGCTCGCATCGCCAGCCAGGCAATATAAAGATAGCACAATACCGGCAAGATAAACGCCTCTTGCAACCCAAAGCGGTCTGCCCACATCCCCGTCAGCAACGGCACCAGCGCGCCGCCGACGATTGCCGTGGCCAGCGCGCCTGACGCTTTTTTTGCCTGCGCTTCAGGCAACTCTCGAATACTCAGAGTAAAAATGGTGGGGAACATAATTGAGTGACACACGCCCACCAACACCATGGCATAGATGGCCAGTTGCCCATTACTACGCATGGACACCAGCACCAAACCTATGGCCAATAGCGTATGTAATAACAACACGCGCGCGGGCGCAAAGACTTTCAATGTCACAATCCCAACAAAGCGTCCCACCATTGCACCCCCCCAATATAAGGCCACCATGGGGGCGGCTTGCGCTTCGCTCAGATGCGTGAGTTCTTTGATGTAGTTGACTAAAAAGCTGCCTATCGCAACCTCTGCACCCACATAACAAAAAATGCCGCCCATGCCAACGCGCAGGCTGCGGTCTTGCAAGACGACGCGCCAATCGCTCTGCGACAGGGTGTCTTTGCTCTCCATGCCCAGTATGTTCAGCCGTGATAGGCCCCAGGCAATCAACACCAATACGCCGGCAATCAGCACATATGGCACCACCACCGCAGTGGCCTGCGTGGCCTGATTTAAAGAAGACAAAATAAATGTGGCGCCAAACAACGGTGCGATAAAAGTACCCAATGAGTTAAACGCTTGCGCCATGGTGAGGCGTGAGGAGGCGGTGGCTGCCGGCCCAATTAAGGTCACACAGGGATTGGCGGCCACTTGCAGCAACACAATGCCGGTGGCAAGCACAAACAGCGCCCCTAAAAACAAGGCATAGGTATGCCAGATGACCGCGGGATAAAACAACACGCAACCCAGCGCCGCCAGGACAAATCCCATCACCATCCCCGTTTGGTAGCCTACCCGCTCTATCAGCTTGCTTAATGGAAGTGACGTCAACCCGTAGGCCGCAAAAAAGCAAAACTGTACCAAGGCTGCGCGTGTGTAATCCAGCGCAAACACCGCTTTGAGATAGGGCACCAAGATGTCATTCAGACAGGTAATAAACCCCATCATAAAAAACAACACGGTCAACGAAGTCATGGCTTTACGATACATATAGGCGTCTCAATTTGAGGGGTCATTAGGCATCACATCAAGGGCGATTTTGCTCACACAGCTGCTTGCCCAAGCGGACTCGTCATTCTAGCCAAGAAACCACATGCCGCCTATCTTCTGCAGGTCTGCGTTTAATTGCATTGGCCTAAATGCCTATTTACACAAATAGCCTGACCGAAACACGCGCGCTGGCTTGACGGCGTGACTAGGGCTGACCTACACTCAAATGTAAGCGGTCAAAAGCCGCCACACTTCTATTCGCCTCTAACTCAAGGAGATTGTATGGCAAGCACCAAAAGTACCTCGTCTGACGACAAAAAATCCACCCCTAAAAAAACCACTGCCAAAAAAGTGACTGCTGCACTCAGTGCAGACAAACCGGCAAAAAAACCTGCTAAGACTGCCAGCACACGCAAAAAAGCCGCGGCTCCCGCCGTCATCACCAGTGAAGACCGCATTAAAATGATTGAAGTTGCGGCCTATTATTTGGCGGAAAAGCATGGCTTTGGCCATGATCCACAAGACTACTGGCTGCAAGCTGAGCAAGAGGTCGATGCAGCATTGAATGCCTAAACGCTTGCGGACCTGCGCACAGCGGATTGCTTGACGCACTGCAATAAAAAACCCCGCTAAGCCGGGGGTTTTTTATTGCGCGGGTAGACTGCAGTCTATCGCATCCGTTTGATCAGCGAGTGATAGCCTTATTTCATCACGCGGTTACGGTATTCACCGGTGCGGGTGTCAATTTCAATCTTGTCGCCTTGGTTAACAAACAGCGGTACAGGCACTTCAAACCCAGAGGCGATTTTGGCAGGCTTCATGACTTTGCCTGAGGTGTCGCCCTTGACGGCTGGCTCGGTGTAAGTAATTTCACGCACCACAGTGGTTGGCAGTTCGATAGAAATCGCTTTGCCGTTATAAAACTTCAATTCACAGGCCATGCCATCTTCCAAGAAAGGCAAGGCGTCGGCCATGTACTCTGCATCCACGTCATACTGGTTGTATTCTGCATCCATAAACACATAGGTCGGATCGGCAAAATAGGAGTAAGTCACTTCTTTCTTTTCCAGCACAATGACGTCGAATTTATCCTGCGCGTTATAGACGTTTTCGCTTGGCGCTTCGGTCAGCAGGTTTTTCATTTTCATCTTAACCACAGCCGCGTTACGGCCGGATTTGTTGTATTCGGTTTTTACAACCACCATCGGGTCGTTGCCAATCATCACTACGTTGCCAACGCGGAGCTCTTGAGCGATTTTCATAAATAAGCCTTAAAAGTGAGTATGCAGGATTTGAAAGCGGCGAATTATACCTGATGTGCCCACCAATTCTCAATAAAAATCACCAACTTAGTGGCCAAATCTGCCTGTTGTGATTGTCGTGTGGCATAGGCCTGCGCGTGGGCTTTTAATGCGGGGAGATGATGGACTAAGCCCTGCCAATCGGCGGACTGCCAATGGCCTTGTGTCCATGCCAGCATAGTATGCTCCAGCAGTCTGGCGACCGAGCCCTCCGCCTGTGCCAGATAATGCTGTAAAAACGCCCGCAATTTGAGCACATGCGTATCTTCGCTTTGAATATATGGCTGCCACAACATAGGCTTAGCTGCCCACAACGCGCGCAACCAACTGTCTTCACCACGCACTATATTAAAGTCACACAGCGCCAACACATGGTCATACAGCGGTTGTGAGACAAACGGCAGTACCTGCACGCTGAGGTGGTTTTGCTGATAGTGCTGCCCGGCAGTCAGCGTGGGCAGCCCGGTGGCCGCCGCCAGCCCAGGCATCACCATTTGCGGCACCAGCAATCGTAC
>JAIXZQ010000152.1 GCA_027489475.1 Methylophilus sp. | reverse complement strand
GCTGAAAATCATGCGCACCCACCCTGAGGTCGGGGCGTCGCTGGTGGCGGCGTATGAGCATCCTTATGCCAAGCAGATTTCTCAAATTATCCGTCACCATCATGAGTGGTTTGATGGGCGTGGCTACCCTGATAAGCTGATTGGCGAGGATATTCCGTTGTTGTCGCGCATTGTGACGTTGGCGGATAACTATGATGCCATGGCGTTGCGACGCGTGTATCAGGATGCACGCAAGCATGAGGATATTATGCGCATCATGGAGTCTGAGGCGGGCACTAAGCTCGACCCTCTGTTGCTTGAGCATTTTGTGCAGATGATTGCACAGCCAGAATACGCGCAGCATTTGGCACACTGAGTCAGGCGTGTATTAAAAAAGGCCGCTATTGCGGCCTTTTTAGTTGGGCGAGGCTTAGGTGCGGTGTTAGACGTTAAATCTAAAGTGCATCACGTCGCCATCTTGAACAATGTATTCTTTGCCTTCTAAGCGCATTTTGCCAGCTTCTTGTGCGCCTTTTTCCCCTTTGAATTGCACATAGTCTTTATAGGCAATCACCTCAGCCCGAATAAAGCCGCGTTCAAAGTCGGTGTGAATCACGCCAGCGGCTTGCGGTGCAGTGGCGCCTTTTTTCACTGTCCAAGCGCGTACTTCTTGCACCCCGGCAGTAAAGTAGGTTTGCAACCCCAGTAGGTCGTAAGCGGCGCGTATCACGCGGTTAAGGCCGGGTTCTTCGAGGCCGAGTTCTTGCAAAAACAGCAGTTTATCTTCGTCATCGAGCTCGGAGATTTCACCTTCGATTTTGGCGCAAATCGTGACCACGGGCGCATGTTCGGTTTTGGCCAAGGCCAGCACTTTGTCGAGGTGTGGGTTGTTTTCAAAGCCGCCTTCAATGACGTTGGTGATATACATGACTGGCTTGACTGTAATCAGGCACAAAGGCTTAATCAGGTGCAGTTCGTCGGCATCTAAGCCTATGGTGCGCACGGCTTTGGCTTCATTTAAGGCGGGCAATACTTTATCCAGCACTTTAATCAGAGCAATGGCGTCTTTATCACCACTTTTGGCTTTTTTGCTCTCGCGTTGCAGGGTTTTTTCTACTGTTTCCATATCAGCCAGCGCGAGTTCGGTGTTAATCACCTCAATATCGGCCAGTGGGTCGACCTTGCCCGCCACGTGAATGACGTTGCTGTCTTCAAAGCAGCGTACCACATGGGCAATGGCGTCGGTTTCGCGGATGTTGGCCAAAAACTTATTGCCTAGTCCTTCCCCCTTAGAGGCGCCAGCCACCAGCCCGGCAATATCCACAAACTCAACAATCGCGGGCTGTACTTTTTGCGGTTTCACCAAATCAATCAGCGGTTGTAGACGCGGGTCTGGCACTTCAACAATGCCCACATTGGGCTCGATCGTGCAAAACGGATAGTTTTCGGCGGCGATGCCGGCTTTGGTGATGGCATTAAACAGGGTGGATTTGCCTACATTAGGCAGGCCGACAATACCGCATTTCATAGGGAGATTACCTTAAGCGTGTGTGGACAGGCGGGCGGGATGCCTGCCCTTAATAAATACGCTATTTTACCGTTAGTCACAAGATAGAGCCAGAAACAATCATTATTTGACACACTAGACGAACAGGGTTAACGTCCTATCATCCGCCGCGTGCGCCACTGAGGCTTTTTTATGTGTTGTCTATTCCAATGAGCCCTAAGATAAGCCATGCTTAAATTCAAACTCCCCGCATTGCAATCTTTGTTCTCCTCGCGCTGGCTTTCTGTGCTGGTGCTGGTGTTTGCTTTGCAGGCGGCGTTATTGTTGTGGCTGACTGAGCGCAAGCATGCAGAAACCTTGCAAGCCTTGAGTTTTAAACAGTCAGTGGTGACTGGCGCCGAGGCGATTGAAACCCGCATTGAAGAGTATCGCCAGATTCTCAAAGGCGTTGAGCAGTTATATCTCTCCTCCCAGTTTGTCTCCGCCGAGGAGTTGAGGCTGTATGTGGAGGATTACACCAGAAACGCGCTGTATAGCAGCTTGAATGCCATCGGTTTTATCAAGTACATCAATTTACAGTTGCCAGAAACACAAAGCGGTCTTGATCAGCCGCTGCCGCGCCTACTTAAGCAGTTGCAGATCAAACCCGGGGTGAGTGAGGTCGCGCCCTTGCTTTATATTGAACCGCGCAACGATGTGAACCGCGAGCCGTTATTTAAAGATACCTTTACCGATGCCCGTATGCGGGCCGACTTGTTGCAAGCCGGAGAGCAGGGCGGTCTGGTCATGTCTGGGCATTATCTGGCGGGTGCCGTGGTGCAGCGTTACAAAACCTATGTGATGCAAGCCCCGGTCTATCGCCCCGGCACTGAGGCGGGTCGGGTTGGGCGCGCCTATTTAAATGGCTGGGTATTTTTACGGTTTGATATCCGCACCTTGGTATTAGAGGCGCTTAATGGCCTAGAGCAACAGCAGATACAGTTTGATTTGTTTGACCTAGATCCCGAACAAGGGGACACCCGCTTGTATCACACCAGTGCAACCTATGATGGGCAGCAACAGAGCCAACCGCCGGATTATCGTGTGACACAGATTTTAAATATACACGGCCAAAACTGGCGGCTCACGGCACGCTCTACACCGGCATACGAAGACGCAGTGAATTACCATGATGCTGATGCCATAGGCATTATTGGGCTGGTGGTGAGTTTGTTGTTGGCGGGCTTGGTGGATGTACTGTATCAGCGCAAACATACGCGGCAGACCTTGCAGCAATATGATATGGCGTTGAGCAGCAGTGAGCAGCGCTGGCAAGTGGCCATGGCCAGCACGGGCGATGGCTTTTGGGATTGGAACGTCCCCTTGGATCAGGTGCAGTATTCAGCGCACTGGAAAAAAATCCTCGGCTATGGCCCTGATGAACTCGATCCACTGCCGGCAACTTGGCATCAGCGTATTCATCCGGATGATGCCGAGTTAGCCTTGCGTGTGCACCAGCAAGTGCTAGCGGGTGAGCGCGAACAATATGCCATTGAGTACCGCATGTTATGCAAAGACGGCGCTTGGAAATGGGTGTTTGACCGTGGCATGGTGTTTATGCGCGATGCCGGCGGCAATCCCCAGCGCATCTTGGGCACGCTGGCCGATATCTCCAAAATCAAACAATCGGATGAAATGGTCTGGCAGTTTGCCAATGTGGATACCTTGACCGGTCTGCCTAATCGTCGCTTGTTTTTAGAGCGGCTAGAAGCGCAACTGCAATCGATTAAACAGAGCGCACACAAATTGGCGGTGGTGTTTTTGGATATCGACCGCTTTAAAGAGATTAATGACGCAAAAGGCCACGATCAGGGTGACAAACTGTTGTTGCAGGCGGGCAAACGGCTACAAGGCTGTGTGGCGCACAAAGATTTAGTGGCGCGATTGGGTGGCGATGAATTTATTATTTTATTAAGCGAAGCCAATGCCAATTATGTGGAGGCTTTGGCGTTACGCGTGTTGGAGGCGCTGTCGCAACCGTTTCAATTGGATGATACGCATGGCTATGTGTCTGCCAGTTTGGGGATTGCAATTTACCCCGACGATGCCACGAATAAAGAAGACTTGATGAAGCGGGTCGATCAGGCCATGTATGCGTCCAAGCAGCGCGGCGGCAATTGTTTTACCTATTTTACGCCACGCATGCAGCAACACGCCGAGCAGCGTATGCGGTTGGCGCATGATTTGCGGCAAGCACTGGAGCAACAGGAGTTTTTTCTTGAATATCAGCCAGTGGTGGATTTGCAAAGCCGCGTGGTGGCCAAGGCGGAGGCGCTTATCCGCTGGCAACATCCGCGCAGTGGCTTGATTCCGCCCATGGAGTTTATTGGCATTGCCGAAGACAACCAATTAATAGTCCCTATCGGTGAATGGGTGTTTAAAACTGCGATTGCACAATGTGTGCAATGGCGACAGAACTTGCACCCTGACTTTCAGGTGGCGGTGAATAAATCACCGGTGCAATTTGCGCCCGAGCATCGCAAACCACAGGATTGGTTGTCTGCATTGAGTGAGCAAGGCCAGCCCGGCAATATGGTGGTGGTAGAAATCACCGAGCGGCTGTTGATGGATGACAATCCATTGGTGAGTGAGCGCTTTGCGCAATATCAGACCTTGGGGATTCAAGTGGCGCTGGATGATTTTGGTACCGGCTATTCAGCGTTGTCGTATTTAAAGAAATTTCATATCGATTATGTCAAAATCGACCGCTCGTTTGTACGCGAACTGGGCAGCTCGACTGAGGATGAGGCTTTATGCCGCACCATCATCATGATGGCGCATAGCCTAGGCATGCGGGTGATTGCAGAGGGTATCGAAAATCAAACGCAATTGACGATGTTACAGCAGATGGGCTGTGATTTTGGTCAAGGCTATTTCTTCTCGCCGCCGCTAAGGTCTGAGGCCTTTGCTGACTGGGTGACCCACTGGCAACAGCAGACGGCAGTGCTTAATGCCTGATACATGCGTGCACAGCACACTATTTGCTGTGTAAGGTCAGCATGGCCTTTTCAAATTGCCCACTGGCCAATAAATCGCACACCCCGCTGGCCTTAATCACGCTGTCATCTATCAGCGCTTGCGTGGCGCGGTCTGCCGCCTTCAGCACAAAATTCACCACCTCAGCCTTATTGCCCGGATGGCCGATGCCTATCCGTAAGCGCCAGTAGTCTGGGGTGCCCAAGGCCGCGTGAATATCACGCAAGCCATTGTGTCCGCCATGCCCGCCGCCAAATTTGAGCTTGGCTTGGCCAGGCGGTAAATCCAGCTCGTCATGCACCACTAAGATTTCATTGGGGTGGATTTTGTAATAATGCGCTAACGCCGCCACCGATTTACCGCTGGCATTCATAAACGTGCTGGGCTTGAGCAACCATTTGTCGGCGTGTGGTTGCCATTTGCCTGCCTCACCAAACAGCTTGGCTTCAATCGACAAGCGGCTGCCTGACTGTTGCGCCAGCAGGTCTATTAACCAAAAGCCAGCATTGTGCCGTGTCATGCTGTATTTTTCGCCGGGATTGCCCAGCCCTGTAATCAGTCGGATTCCACTCATGCGTTTGTGCTTTCTTACCGGCCATAAAAAAACGCGCACCGGAGTGCGCGTTTTGAGCTTCAGGTGCGCTAACCGCGATTATTCAGCAGCAGCACTGGCTTCTTCACCACCACGTGGTTTCAGAATAGTGGCTACTGCAGCATCGTCACCGTGTGCCAGTTGCACAAATTCAACGCCTTTTGGCAGTTTGATTTGTGACAAGTGGATGGAGTGACCGGCTTCTAAGCTGCCCAAATCGACTTCGATGAACTCTGGCAAATCTTTCGCCAAGCAGCTGATGTCAGCTTCAGTTTGAATGTGTGACACATTGCCACCACTCAGTTTCACGCCTGGGGCCAATTCTTCGTTCACGAAGTGGAAAGGCACTTTGACGTGGATTTTTTCAGTCGCGGATACGCGCTGAAAGTCGATATGCTGAATGGTGTTGCGCACTGGGTGCAATTGATAGTCACGCAACAATACGCTCTCAGCTTTGCCATCCAGCACTAAGCTGAGGATGGATGCGTGAAACGCTTCGTGACGGAACTGCAAAAACAGCTCTTTGTGGTCTAACATTACGGCAACAGCGGCTTGATCACCGCCGTAAACCACACCCGGCACGCTGCCAGCGCGACGCAGGCGGCGGCTCGCACCCGTACCTTTTACGTCACGTTTGACGGCTTTAATTTCGATACTCATTTGAGACTCCAATCATAAACGCCTTGTTAGGCGGTACTGCACTAAAATCCACTCGCCGCGACCAGCCAGTGGTGTGAAACTTTAATCCATAAACAATGAAGAGACTGACTCTTCTTGGCTGATACGCTTGATGGTTTCAGCAAGTAAGGGCGCGGCGCTCAGTTGGCGTATCTTGCTGCAGGCGCGCGCCTCATCATTTAAAGCGATGGTGTTGGTGACCACCAATTCATCCAGCGCAGAGGCTGAAATCCGCTGACCTGCGCCGCCGGACAACACCGGGTGCGTGGCATAAGCCACCACTTTGGTGGCGCCGCGATTTTTCAGCGCTGCGGCAGCTTCACACAAGGTATTCGCGGTATCCACCATGTCATCCATGATGACGCAGGTGCGGCCTTCGACTTCACCAATAATATTCATGACCTTGGCCACATTGGCTTTGGGTCTACGCTTGTCGATAATCGCCAAGTCTGCATTCAGTTGCTTGGCAGCGGCGCGGGCACGCACTACGCCGCCCACATCTGGCGACACCACCACCAGATTTTCTGGTTGCTGTTTTGCCAAATCGTCGAGCAAAATAGGGGTGGCATAAATATTGTCCACCGGAATATCAAAAAAGCCCTGAATTTGGTCAGAGTGCAAATCCATGGTCAGCAGGCGATTCACGCCCACGCTGGTTAACATATTGGCCACCACTTTTGCCGTAATCGCCACCCGCGCTGAGCGTGGACGGCGGTCTTGCCGCGAATAGCCCAAATATGGGATGGCCGCCGTAATGCGCCCCGCCGATGAGCGACGTAAGGCATCGACCATGACCATGACTTCCATCAGGCTGTCATTGGTCGGATAACTGGTCGATTGCAACACAAACACATCGCGGCCACGCACGTTTTCCAACAGTTCAAGCATGATTTCGCCATCTGAAAAGCGGCCTACGTCGGCTCTGCCCAACGCAATACCTAAATGCGAGGCGACTTCTTGGGCCAGTACCGGATTAGCATTGCCGGTAAATACCATCATGTTGGCGTGACTCAACGTTGTACCCTTTTTTACGATGACGATGTCTTGACGATGGGCTTTGGTATGCATACTGCTATGCATCCAGTGCCTATAAAAAATTTAAGCGTGTAAATCGTCAAATCTACACGCTTGTTTTTATTTGGCTGAGGAGGAAGGATTCGAACCTTCGCATGCCGGAATCAAAATCCGGTGCCTTAACCAGCTTGGCGACTCCCCAAAAACTTTTAATCCTACTTATTTAGCTTGGTGTTACTAAGACGCCAAGGTGCTAAAAAGCGGATGGTATTCTAACCCTTTTGCCCAAAATCCAGAAGTGTTTTCTGGACGTTGTGACAGTATTTCTTCGGCTTGCCTTGCACTGTCTACCACCACAAAAACCGAGGCTCCAGAGCCACTCATACGCGCAGGTCCAAATTGGCTGGCCCAGTCTATTAATTGAGCCACTGCGGGGTAGAGCGTGCAGACGACGGCTTGCAGGTCATTTCTGGTGTTTTGCCAGAACTCGCTTGCAAATGCGCCGTTTGAAAAGTCCGCTATTCTCAATGGTTTCGAGTCTCTTGTCAATGCTTGCTGTGCAAAAATTTGTGCGGTGGGCACCGCCAGCGCAGGCGTTAAAACCACGTAATAGCGCGCTAAAACGGCTTGTTGCCATGGCCATGCAATCAGCTGTTCGCCTATGCCTTCGGCCCAAGCAGTTTGACCAAAAATAAATACCGGCACATCAGCGCCCAATGAAACACCAATCTGCATTAATGCCTCGCGTGTTAACCCCAGTTGCCAAAGCTGATTAAGTGCCATTAAGACACTGGCCGCATCTGAGCTGCCACCGCCGAGTCCACCGCCTAGCGGTGTACGCTTTTCGCAGAGGATATCTGCACCCAACCGACACCCCGTGGCTTGTTGCAACGCCCGCGCGGCGCGTATGCATAGGTCTTGTGCGGGCAACACGCCGGCCAGAGGCTGCAACAGACGTAATTCACCGTCTTCACGGCGGGTGATGGTGAGGGTATCGCCGTACGCGAGCAATAAAAACAAGCTTTGCAACAGGTGGTAGCCATCGTCGCGGCGACCGGTGATATGCAAAAACAAATTGAGCTTGCACGGGGCAAGGGTAGTGATACTTGTCATACTGTGTATTGTAAAGCATGCGCCACATCAGCGCTTAGCCGCGGGCGTGCGCAGTCGGCTAAAAAAATTGGGGGTAAGGATGGACGTTGTGCGACGCGTCGGTGCATCTAGCAGACAGGAAATAAACTGTGCTTCAAGCGCGCCCGTGATTTCAACGAGGCTACTCTAGAATCATGCGTCCTTGACTGTCTTGCACGGGGCGCTGATTGGGCGCGCCCAGGGCCTGCCGTAAGCCTTCAAGCTGAAACTTGGAGACTTTAAGAGTTTCTTTGATGATGACCCACTGCACGCCTTCACTGCAAGGTGGCGTGGTTAATGAACCGCTATATCGATAATAGGCTGGTTTGGCTGGCATCAAGTCAGCCGGTGTCACCCTTACACTCAACGTTTTAGTCTGCTGATGGTCTTTAGGTAATTGTCCCAACAGTTTTTCGATGGCTGGGTGCGTGGCGCCTTCTTCAAGCAAAATGGCCAAAATGACGCGATGCCCGGCTTTGTCCTCATGCACCATATGCAGCTCGGCCGCCGCCACTTTTTGTTTGATTTGATGCTCACCCGGCACGTGCACGGCAATGTACTTTAACTGATAAGGCTTTTGGTCTAGCACCATCATATTGCCGCTGCCGGCATCTAGCACCAAGCTATGGTCTTTAAACGCAGCAGTTTTAAGTGGAAATTTTTGCAGCCGCTTGATCGGTTTGAGCGCGGCTGCAATGGTGTTGTCAATATTGATAGGCGATTGTTGGCTGCCTGCACTACAGGCCGCAAACGTGGGGTTGAGGGTGCCCCAGTGTTCAGGGCCTTTGTCGCCACTGTATGCCCAATCATCCTTGCCTGTTTTAGCACTGTCTTTGGCTGCAGATTTATCTGAAGCTTTCGCAGACGGGTCTTTTTTGTTGGCGTTTTGTTTGCCAGCCTCGGCCTCAGTAGTTGGCGCTTTGCCGGATGAAGCTGCCTTTTTTGCCGGCTTGGGCGGTGTGGGGGGCGCGGCCTCAGCGGGATCGGCGGGCGCAGGTTCAACCACGCCATCTGGGGCCGCAGGCTTGTCTTTGTTGCTG
>JAIXZQ010000234.1 GCA_027489475.1 Methylophilus sp. | reverse complement strand
CTTGCTGGATATTGACCACGGCACTTATCCGTATGTGACCTCAAGCAACTGTATCGCCGGACAAGCGTCTGCCGGGACCGGTGTGGGAGCCAATATGCTGCACTATGTATTGGGCATCACCAAAGCCTATACCACCCGTGTGGGTGGCGGTCCGTTCCCTAGTGAGCTGGATATCGACACCGAAGGCGCTCCGGGTTATCAAATGTCCAACAAAGGCCAAGAAATCGGCACAGTGACCCGTCGCAAACGGCGTTGTGGCTGGTTTGATGCCGCTGCTTTACGCCGCTCAGCCCGTATCAATGGCTTGACGGGTTTGTGCATTACCAAGCTCGACGTGTTAGATGGCATAGAGTCGCTGTCTATTTGTACAGGCTATGAACTGGACGGCCAAGTGGTGGATATGTTGCCAGTTGGCGCGGATGACGTGGCGCGCTGTGTGCCAATCTACGAAACCGTTCCGGGCTGGCAAGAAACCACCTTTGGCGTTAAGACTTGGGAGGGATTGCCAAAAAATGCCCAGCATTATCTCAAGCGTCTTGAGGCCGTTTGTGGCGTGCCGATTGCCATCGTTTCGACTGGCCCAGAGCGCGATGAAACCATCGTGCTACAACATCCTTTTGCTTGAGTGAGAGCTGCGGCGTATGCAAGCACAACGATTGGCGTGGGCGATCACAGGGTCAGGGCATTATCTGCGTGAATCGCTGGCGCTGTTGCAGACCTTGCAAGAGGTCGATGTCTACCTCAGCCGCGCAGCCGCTGAAATTATCCAGCAGTACGGGTTTCAGGCAGCCCTTAATGCCACTGGCCATAAGGTTTATCAAGATAAAACCGCCAGCAGCGTGCCTGTTGAGCGATTTTATGAGGGGCATTACCATACCTTAGTGATTTCACCTGCCACCTCCAACACCATTGCCAAAATGGCCTATGGTTTTTCTGACAGTCTGGTCACCAACCTGTTTGCACAAGCAGGCAAGACGCGGGTGCCCAGCATTGTGTTTGCCTGTGATACTGCGCCAGAACTGGAATCCGAAGCGCCCAAATCGCATATGGTCAAAGTGTATCCACGCGCCATCGATCTTGATAACGTGGCCAAACTTAAACAGTTTGCCGATACGCAGGTGGTCGAGGACATGGATGGCTTGCAACACGCCATCATGCAGCGGTTAATCACCGCGCATGCCATTCATGCCCATGACGGCTTACATTTAGAAGAACTGCCTGCCAGCTAAGCCCATGGAGCGCTTGCTGTTTCTCACCGGAAAACTGGCAGAACACAGTCTGCATCACGTGTTACAGCAGATTCAGTCACATAGCCAAACGCCTAGTTTCGACTATCAAATCAAACAAATTGGCGTTTCAGTCGCCGCCTTAATGACCCCCCAGCTCATTGCGCGACGTATCCCTCAAGTAGAGCAAGTCGATAAAGTGGTCTTGCCTGGCTTGTGTCAGGGCGATTTAGCACCCTTGCAGTCACAATGGGGCGTGCCGGTGGTGCGTGGCCCCAAAGACCTCAAAGACCTGCCGCAATATTTTGGCCAACAGGGACAAGTGCCGGATCTCAGTCAACACAGTGTCAAAATCTTTGCCGAAATTGTGGATGCGCCTGATTTAACTGTAGATGCCATCTTGGCTAAAGCGACTTGGTTTAAGCAACAGGGTGCCGATGTTATTGATTTGGGCTGTTTGCCCGGAAAAGCGTTTGCCCACATGACTGACACGGTGCGTGCGCTCAAACAGGCGGGTTTTCAAGTCAGTGTGGATTCCATGCGTGAAGATGACTTGTTGGCTGCCGGACAAGCAGGCGCGGATTATCTGCTGAGCTTGCATGAACACAGTGTATGGATTGCTGACGAAGTGGCCGCTACGCCGGTGTTGATTCCTGCGCGTCCCGGCAATATGGCGAGCCTAGCGCGTGCTATTGCTTATTGCCAGCAGCGCAACAAAGCGTTTTTTGCTGACCCCATTTTGGACCCCATTCATTTTGGCCTGACCCAGTCAATAGTGCGCTATCAAAAGCTCCGAAAAAAATATCCAGATATCCCTATTATGATGGGCGTGGGTAATCTGACGGAGCTGACCGATGCAGACACCACGGGCATCAATGCCCTGTTGTTCGGTATTATCAGTGAGCTCAATATTAATGCGGTACTCGCCACCTCTGTGAGCCCCCATGCGACAGCCGCCATTGCCGAGGCGGATATCGCGCGCCGCATCATGTTTAGAGCGCGACAAGATCAACGCTTGCCGCGTGGCTATGCTGCAGGGCTGCTGGGCTTGCATGATCGCAAACCGTTTCCGTACAGCGCCGCTGAAATCGCCGAAATGGCCGCGCAAGTTAAAGACCCAAGTTATCGCATTATGGTCAGCGAAGCCGGCATGCATATCTACAACCGCGATGGCATGCAGGTGGTCACCGACCCGTTTCAGAGTTATCCCGGCTTGGGCGTCCAAGACGATGCTTCGCATGCGTTTTATTTAGGGGTGGAGCTAGCGCGCGCGCAGATTGCTTGGCAACTCAAAAAACGCTACGTGCAGGATGAAATGCTGGACTGGGGCGTGGCTTCTGCACAAGTACCTGCTGAAGTGTCGCGTGGACACCGCGAAGCCTCGATTAAAGAGCGTCTAGAAGCTGCGCGCAGCCAAAAAAGTCAGGCTGAAATACCACCGGGGGACGCTGAATCATGATTTATGAGTCTATCGTCACCACCTGTTCTCGCGAGGGTGTGCCGCATGTGGCGCCGTTTGGCGTGCAGTGGCAGGCGGGTAAAGTGCTGATTATGCCATTCAAGCCGTCTACCACCTTAAGCAATATTTTGCAGACCGGCCATGCCGTGCTGAATTTGACCGATGATGTGCGCGTGTTTGCCGCTGCGATTGCCAAAAAAAGCGGGGTGGATGTGCCCTTGGTGGCGGTAGCGCAAGGCGTGCGCTTGCAACACTGTTTGACGCATCATGGCCTGCAATTAGAAAGCGTGGAGGATGACTCGGTCCGTCCACGTGTATGGATGCAGGTGCAAGACAGTCAGTCTCATGCGCCTTTTATGGGGTTTAACCGGGCGCAGGCGGCGGTGGTTGAGCTGGCGGTGCTGGTCAGTCGGTTACAACGCTTGCCCATCGAAAAAATCACCAGCGAAATGGCGTATTTGCAAATTGCCATCGACAAGACTGCGGGCGCGCATGAGCTAGAGGCTTGGCAGTGGCTGGTCGATTGTGTCAATAATCATATTGCCCAACAAAGCGGAATGCAGCAGGCCTGATATGCAGTGTTTGGTCAGTGTGAATCAAGTGGAAGAGGCCTTATTGGTCGTCAATGCCGGGGTGCAGATGGTGGATCTCAAAGACACCTCGCATGGCGCGTTAGCGGCGCTGGATTTGACCCGCACGCAAGCCATTGTATCGCAGCTGCGCACCCAATCATTCGCGCAGCCAGTGTTGCTGAGTGCGACGGTGGGTGATGATTGGGTTTCGCTTGCGCATTTAAGGTTGGCGGTGGAATCGCGGCTGGCCATTGGCGTCGATGTGATTAAATTGCCGGAAAGCCTATGGCGTGCGCGGGCGGCAAGTCATCAATTAACCGACTGGTGTTCGCAAGGGGTGAAACTGATAGCTGTTTTTAGTCCAGACGCGCTGCATTCTGCCACAAAGGTGCAGCAGTCACTGCAATATGTGGCACAGCAAGGATTTTACGGGGTCATGGTGGACACCATCCAAAAAGCTCAGCCATTGAGTCAAGCCGTTACCGTAATACAGTTGGCCCATTTTATACAACAGGCCAAACACGCACGGTTGCTGGTGGGATTGGCTGGCGGTATGCAACTCAATGACCTCGATTGGGTCTTTCAGATGGCGCCTGACTATATTGGCTTTAGAGGTGGATTGTGCAAAGCGGGGCAACGACAGTCGCAATTACTCCCGCAAGCTGTGCAGCAATTGGTGCAGCGGTTACGCAATCTCTCGGGTGCAGCGTCGATATCCCTTGGCAGCTATCAGCGCACCGCGTAATGGCGCTAAATTGTAAAGAAAGTTTGTTGCAAATCGGCCTAAAAACCATGTCTATGTGCCTATAAACAGGGGCAAAGGTTGCGTGCATAGCTGCCATTGCGTATAGTTTAGGTTAAATGTATTTTGATAAATGTGGCTACTGGCCCAACCATGAAGGAGTCTAAGAATGAAAAAAAATGTATTAGGTCTGGCAATCGCTT
>JAIXZQ010000066.1 GCA_027489475.1 Methylophilus sp. | reverse complement strand
TGTTGTTGGCGTATGCTTTGAATCACTGTCTGTATTTGCCGCGACACCACGGGCTTGGCCAACCACAGCATTGCAATACCCGCTTGGCGCAGGTCGTCCACCATGCGAGACGAAATGGGCTGGGCAGCAACCTGATCACAGAGCAATACCACCGTCATTGGGCAAAGCTGGCTAGGGTCTTGCATCATTGGCAACGAGGTTGACTGTGACTGCCGCAGGCTTAGAAAGCGCTGTATGACATGCATGCCGGACTGATCGGTCAACTGTTCATCCAAAAATACCGCATCAAACCCCTGTTGTTGTAGCGCGTGTAATGCAGCCTCAGCCGTCTCTACCAGCCTGACCAAGCAATGGGCACGATGCAAACTTTCGCTTAACAGCATCCGATTCATGGCGCTGGGCTCCGCCACCAACACTCTCAGTTTAGCTTGAGTGGGGGCATGGCTAATTGCGGCTATGGTGTGGGGTGACTTCGACGCGACTGTGGCCATCCCCAGTAGGCGGGGAGCTGTCTGTGCAGAGGTGTTTGATTCATCAGTTGGCACGCGTCGCTTACGCAAGGTCTCGATGAAGCGTGTCAGCAGATGTGTGATTGTGCAGTGCGCCATGACATGGTTCTATGATTCAACAAAGGATGGGGCCCTCAATGGTTTGCATACGCCGGCGTTATCCGATCGGCCATCCATAAAAGCAGTTGCCAATCCCTAAAAATCAGTTGTCAAAGTGTAGCAGGCAGCGCATTAAGCGCAAAGCTGCATGATGCCGACGTAGAGTACTAAAGCGATGCGCCTATGCGCGTTGCTCAGCGATGTATCCTTCCCTGCAATGCCCACCACGCTTAAAAAGCTGTTTAGCCCGTCCATCGCGGGCTAAAATACAGCCCATGACCGAACACAGTGCACTTTCATCCCCCTCGGCAAACCGCTTGCGTATCTATTTGGCGCGCGGATTGGCGCACAGCCGTGCCTTGTTACCCATCCTGTTTTTTATCGGCGGCTTTATCTGGGATGCCATCACTCTTGGAAAAAAAGTCTGGTTCTCTGACTTGGTGATTTTTGCCGGCTATCTGCTGCTGGCGGCCTTTATCATGTATCAACTGGCAGCACCATGGCCGTTGCTCAAACGCTGGGCGCAGCGTCTGGTGGACTGGGCATGGCTGCAACAACGCGCCTCTGGCTGGGCGGTGCATGATGTGCCTTATTGGGTATTGCAGTTTTTGTTTGGCAGTTTACTCAGTGCATTGTTTATCCTCTATTTTAAAAGCTCCAGTGATGGTTTGGCATGGGTGGTGACCCTGGTGTTAGGCGTGTTGCTGGTGGCCAATGAATTTATGGAGAGCGAATACCGCCGCTTTAGTTTGTGCTGGAGCATGTTTGGTTTGTGCAGCATCCTCTGGTGTAATTTTGCGCTGCCATTCGTGCTGGGTAGCGTGCATGCCGCTTGGTTTTATTTGAGCACCTTGCTGGGCGCTGGGCTCACGTGGCTGCTATATTTGCGCGCCCCTAAGCATGTAGGGCGTATCTGGCCGGTCGCTGTCATCGCGGCCTTGTTGATGCTGGCCTATCGTGAAGACATGATTCCGCCGGTGCCCTTGGTCAAGCAGGCAGTGGTGGTGGCCTATGCGCTAGAAAAAACGCCTGAAGGCTATTGGATGACTGTAGAAAAAGCCCCTTGGTGGCAGTTTTGGCAGGTGGATAGCGCACAGGTGCATTTACAACCCGGGCAACGATTGGTGTGTTTTTCGGCCGTCTTTGCGCCGCCCGGCCTGCATACCCGCTTGATTCATGATTGGCAGCAGCAGGTGCGTGGTGAATGGGTCAGTGTGTCGCGGCCCAGTTTTACACTGTCGGGTGGACGTGACAGTGGTTATCGCGGCTACACCTATAAATCCAACCTCAGTGCGGGAGAATGGCGGGTGCGCATCCAAACCGAAACCCAGCAAACCATTGCTGTGCGACGCTTTGAAGTGAGCTTGGACGGCGGGCCGGAGACACAGGCACGCTGGCGACGTATCCGCTATTAATTTTGCTCGAACATGCATTCGCCAGTATTTCGTTCGCGGCTTGGATGCGTGGAGCGAGAGAGCGCATTCATGCGTCTTACGAAAGCCATGGCCTGTTGACAAGCCTGTGTGAGACTAGCGTTGCTGACCTTCGCAATGGGCAAAGGCGCCATCGTCTTGTGCTAAGGATTCTGCCAGCCAAGCGAGGTGGGGTGTGATCTGCGCACGCAAGGTCCACGGCGGATTAATCAGCCACATGCCGCTGCCATGCATCCCGAAGCCGTCAGGCGAGGGCCTCATCACATCTAGCGTCACATGCAGATAATCGGTATTTAAGCCGCGCAGCTGGTCTAGCATCTGCTGTGGTTCAGGGCGTTGTAAGCGCGGATACCAAATCAGATAAGTGCCCGTGGCAAAGCGCTTTAAACTGTCTTTGATGCAACTGACGACCCGCATATAGTCATCCTTAACCTCGTAAGGCGGGTCTATCAAGACCATGCCACGTTTAGTTGGCGGCGGTAAGCAGGCCTTCAGGCCTTCAAAGCCATCTTTTTGCTGGACGCTGACCAGACGCTTGTCTGAGGCAAATTGTTGTTGCAACAGTTCGGCATCGGCAGGATGCAGTTCAAACATGCGCAAGCGGTCAGCGGATGATAAAAAGGCGTTGGCTAAACAGGGCGATCCGGGATAACAGCCTTTATGCGCCGCCCGCGCTTGCTGGATCGCATCTAGATAAGGCGCAAATGCTGAAGGTGGCTGCGCCTGTTGCAAGCGTAAAATGCCATCGCGGTATTCAGCTGTTTTGTTGGCGGTGGTGCTATCCAAGGCATACATGCCCGCCCCAGCGTGCGTATCCATGACCCAAAAAGGTTTGTCTTTTTGCCGAAAATAGTCCAACACCAGACAAAAAATCCAATGTTTGAGCACATCGGCATGGTTGCCGGCATGAAAGGCGTGACGATAACTGAGCATAATCAGAATTCTTAAAGAGCCGCCATTATAAGCGACATTGTTAGCCAGCGTATGGGGTGCAGGGCAGGGCGGCTGCCCATATTGAACAGATCCGGGGCAGTTATTCAGGCATCATGGGCTTGCCGCTGTTCGA
>JAIXZQ010000139.1 GCA_027489475.1 Methylophilus sp. | reverse complement strand
CTACGCCATTATTTATTGCCTTAGAAGCGGTCATCCGCGCTCACCATCTCGAGGTACAGTTGTTTCTCGATTTGCTCGATGCCTTTAAGCAAGACGTGGTGCAAACCCGCTATCAACAATTTGACGAGGTGCTCAGCTATTGTCGCCGTTCGGCCAACCCCGTGGGTCGGCTGATGCTGCAACTGTATGGCTGCGATACCCCACAGCATAGGCTGTGGTCTGACCAGATTTGTACCGCGCTGCAATTGATAAACTTTTATCAAGATATCGCCATCGACTTGCAAAAGCATGGTGCGCAAGGGCGCATTTATCTCAGCCTAGATGAGTTGCAGGCGGCAGGCATAACCGAAGAAGACCTGCGCGCACAACGTGTAGATGCCGTCTGGCAACAATTTTTTCATCAACAACTCAAGCGTGCAGTCGCATATTTGCAAGCTGGCAAGCCACTGGGGCATGCCTTGCACGGTCGCATCGGCATAGAATTACGCATGATGATTGCTGGCGGTGAGCGCATTTTGCGTAAACTGCAAGCCTGCGGCGGCGATATTTATCATGCACGCCCCACATTGACCGCACCGGATTGGCCAGCTGTCCTTTTGAAAGCCTTGTTTAAACGATGACGCCACAACAATATTGCCAACAAAAAACCCGCGAGAGCGGTTCTAGCTTTACGCTGAGTTTTCTGTGTCTGTCTGCCGAACGACGCGCCGCCATGACGGCGTTGTATGCATTTTGTCGCGAAGTAGACGATGTGGTGGACGAATGTAGCGACTATCAAATTGCACAAACCAAATTAACTTGGTGGCGGCAAGAGATTCATCGACTGTTTCATGAAACGCCGCAGCATCCTGTGACCAAAGCCTTGCATCCTTTCCTCAGCCGTTTTGGCCTGCAAGAAAGCCATTTTCTCGACATTATCAATGGCATGGAACTGGACACGCAGTACAACCGCTATGCCGATCAGGATCAGTTGCAGCATTACTGCTACCGCGTGGCCAGCGTGGTGGGGATATTATCCGCCCATATATTTGGATTTACGCAAGCGGCGACCTTGAACTATGCGCATGACCTCGGCATGGCGTTTCAACTCACCAATATTATCCGCGATGTGGGGGAAGATGCGCGCCGTGGCCGCATCTATATCCCGTTAGATCGATTGGCCGCCCATGGCGTCAGCGAAGATGCGCTGTTGCACAGTCAAGCCGGTGCTGCTACGGAGGCGTTATTGCGCAGTATGATTGCGCAAGCAGAGGCTTTTTATGACAGCGCACTGGCGCAGCTACCCGCAGAAGATCGCAGAGCGCAACTGCCAGGCCTGATTATGGCCGCTGTCTACCGCACCCTGCTGCATGAAATTGCAGAAGCGCCCAATATGGTGCTCACACATAAAATTGCCCTGCCCCCGTTTCGTAAGCTGCGTTTGGCCGTGGCAGCGTGGCTACGCTATCGTTGGTAAGGCGCGGGGCAGACACTCCCCTGCGCGCTGCTATCCATGTCTAGCCGTTCACTCCCCCCTCCTTCGCAGACAGCCCAGCACATTGCCGTCATCGGTGCAGGCTTTTCTGGACTCAGTGCAGCACTCAGCTTGCTGCAACACGGTCATGCTGTCACCGTCTTTGAAGCGGCGGGTCATGCTGGCGGTCGCGCCCGTGGGCTGACAGACAAATATGCCGGTTTGGATAATGGTCAGCATCTGTGTATAGGCGCTTATCGTGAAACCTTAAACATGCTCTCGGCGGCAGGCATAGACCCGCAACAAGTGTTTTTGCGTTTACCGCTGGCCTTGCATATGCATGACGCCCAGCGTCGCTGGTCTTTGGTGACCCCACGCTGGTTGCCTGCGCCTTTGCATCTGTTGGTGGGCTTAGTTAGCGCCCGCGGCATGGGCTGGAAAATGATTTGGGCGGCATTGCGCTGGATGCTGCAATTGCGGTTAAAAGGGTTTCAACTGGCCGAGGACTGCAGTGTTGCGCAGTTGCTGGCAGCGGGTCGTCAACCGCCAGCATTGATTAGCATGCTATGGGAACCGTTGTGTTTAGCCGTCTTAAATACGCCGATTGCGGACGCCAGCGCACAGGTTTTTTTAAATGTATTGCGCGACAGCTTGTTATCTAAACGCGCAGACAGCGACTTTTTAATCGCCAAACAAGACCTGTCTCGCGCGCTGATACATCCCTTAGTGGCTAAGATACAAGCACTAGGCGGTGTAGTAAAACTGGCCACCACAGTGGATGGCTGGCAACCCACGGCCCATGGTTGGGCGGTGCTGCATGGTCAAGTACAGACGCAGGTGCATCAAATTATCGTGGCAGTGGGGCCACATCAGCGCAAAACCCTGCGATATGACCATGCCCCGGTCTATAGGTATGAAGCCATCACCACCGTGTATTTGCAATGTGCTGCCGAAACGCGCTTACCCATGCCGGTGATGGGGCTGTGTGGCGGTTTAGCACAATGGGTGTTTGATCGAGGGCAATGCTGCAATCAGCCGGGGTTACTGGCTGTGGTCATCAGTGCGCATGGACAACTGCCAGAAAAGGCGGCACTGGTCTCTCAGTGTTTAATAGAATTAAATCAGCGTTTGCACGTATACGGCTTGTTGTTGAAAACACCGCAGTGGACGCAGGTCATTACCGAAAAACGAGCCACCTTTGCCTGTGTGGCACATGCACCACGGCCAAGTGCACAGACTGCTCAAGCCGGGGTTTGGCTGGCCGGCGATGATGTTCAGAATGGTTACCCAGCCACCATAGAAGGCAGTGTGCGTAATGGTCAGCACGCGGCGCAATTAGCAATACAGTATGCTGCTGCTGGTAAGGCTTAACCGCAATCTTCCATGCGTTGGAAGATTGCGGCATGGGCGCCATTACATGGCAGTGCTTTGACAGTCGACCACCAAATGCTGTTTCGCCGGCATGTAAAAGCCATCGCCACTGTCAGGGTAGGTCTCACGGTGCGATAAGCGCTGATTGACTTCAAACGGCCCCCCGCAGAGCTCTTGAGCTTTAGTTTTGCAGGCTTCGAGTGATGTGTTGAATTCACTGCAGGTGAGATGGTAGCTGACTTGCCCCTGCTTACCGCTCACCTTGGTCGCCTCTATGCCAGCACAGGCGCTCATACTGATAGGGAACAAACATAATACAATCCATTTCATACTTGCCTCCTTTACCTGTTTTTACGTTTTTTGTCATCATCATGTCACAAAAGCATTGTGTTGACAGTAATTTTGTCAGCAAAAGTAACCAAATGTTCCGTGAAATTTTTATGACAGCTTGACCAGCTGGCACCCACACACCGCTTGCAGCCTGCGGTGTCAGGCAATGATGACAGTGACAACGGCGAGTTTATTGCCTAAAGATGGCCAATGCTTGATCGAGTCTATCTATGGCGGTGACTTGTAAGCCGGCAATACCGCCTTTCGGGGCATTGGCTTTGGGAATAATGGCTTGGGTAAAGCCCAGTTTGGCGGCTTCTTTCAGTCGCTCTTGTCCACGTTGGACAGGGCGCACCTCGCCCGCCAACCCGACCTCGCCAAACACAATCAGCTTGGCGGGCAAAGGCTTGTTTTTGAGCGACGACACGATAGAGAGCAAGACAGCCAAATCGACCGCTGGCTCGCTGATTTTGACGCCGCCCACCGCATTGATAAACACGTCTTGATCAAAACAAGCCACCCCTGCATGCCGGTGTAACACCGCCAGCAACATGGCCAACCGATTTTGCTCTAGCCCGACACACAGGCGTTTGGGATTGGGGCCATGGGCGGTATCTACCAAGGCCTGAATCTCAACCAAGAGTGGACGGGTACCCTCTTGCGTCACGGTGATACAAGCGCCCGGCACCGGGACATCATGGTGGGACAAAAACAAGGCTGAGGGATTGCTCACCTCACGCAGCCCTTTTTCGGTCATGGCGAATACGCCCAGCTCATTGACCGCACCAAAGCGGTTTTTAAAGGCGCGTATCAACCGAAAGCTGGAGTTTTGATCACCTTCAAAATACAGCACGCTGTCTACAATATGTTCAAGTACGCGCGGGCCAGCCAGTGAGCCTTCTTTAGTCACGTGGCCCACCAGAATCATGCTGATGCCACATTGTTTAGCCAGCCGCGTCAGTTGGGCACTACATTCACGTACTTGCGCCACCGAACCGGGGGCGGATTGCAGCGCCTCAGAGTACATGGTTTGGATGGAATCGATAATCACCAGCTCAGGCTGGTGCTGTTGTAACACCTGACTAATTTTTTCTAAATTAATCTCAGCCAGTACCTCAACCGCTGCCGCATCTAGGCCCAAGCGTTGCGCTCGCATGGCAATCTGTTGGGCGGATTCTTCACCACTGATATAAAACGCCTTGAGGCGCTGCCCAACGCGACAGACGGTTTGCAGTAGCAAGGTCGATTTACCAATCCCGGGATCGCCACCAATCAGCACCACGCCGCCTGCCACTAGGCCACCACCTAGCACACGGTCAAATTCAGCGATGCCGGTCGCTTGGCGTGAAACGTCTTGCGCCTCTACATCGGCCAATTTTTGCAATTGTGCTGTTGGTGCCAAGCTGGCGAATCGGCTTTGGCTGGCCGTTTCTACCACCGTTTCTAGCAAGGTATTCCAGGCCTGACAACTAGGACATTGGCCCTGCCACTTGGGCTCAGAGGCGCCACACTCGGTACAGGTATAAATGGTTTTTGCTTTAGCCATAGGTCAGTCAGGCAATGGATAGATTAGAGTGAACCACGCCTAAACATGCTGGCGCAGACAAGAAAGCTTAAGAATAATCGCTTAGGCATGATAGGTAAACGGCACTCTGGCGGTCACTGCACATAACAGTTCATAGCCTATCGTGCCCGCGGCGTTTGCCACGGCATCCACCGGCACCTGTGCGCCCCAACATTCTACCGGGCTACCGACCCCCAGCGTGGGTAAATCGGTCAGATCTACCGCCAACATATCCATAGACACCCGACCCAAGGTGCGGGTTAACTGCCCTTGCACGACAATTGGCGTACCAGTAGGCGCATGTCTGGGATAGCCATCGGCATAGCCACAGGCGACAATGCCTACTCGGGTG
>JAIXZQ010000114.1 GCA_027489475.1 Methylophilus sp. | reverse complement strand
TCGTCAGCGTGCTCGAAACCTTGGTTAAGCAACATCAGGCCACACTTAACGGGTAAACGCGCATCTGCTGTTGTTTATGAGCAACCTTATCTAATACCTTCATATGCACTGAGTAGCGATCTTCAATCGTCGCGTGTATGTAGTTGAGCGTGTAACAGGCATACGCCGTGGTTAATATGCCGACTCGCGTGTAGGGACAGTGCGAGCGTGGAGGCCGGCCAGTATCAGGATATGTTAGGACGGTTATGGGGTTTGTTTTTTTCGGTAGCCCATGTCATACATCACGCTGAGATAATAGTCCGCATTGAGGTTGCCCTGAGCTGATGATTGACTAAATAAAGCATAGGCCTCATCGAAGTTTTTGCTCACCCCTTCGCCAAAAAGTAGCATGATGCCGAGATTATATTGTGCGACTTCGTCGCCCGCCGCTGCCGCACGCGAGAACAAGGTATAAGCCTGTTCTGTGTTGCGGTCTACCCCTCGGCCTTTCACATACAAGATGCCTAAACTGGTTTGCGCGTCAACCAAGCCTTGCGCCGCGGCTTTGTTAAACCAGATAAATGCTTGACTGTCATCGCGCTTCACGCCCTCACCACGCGCGTATTGGATGCCTAAATGAAACTGAGCCATCGCCAAACCTTGTGCCGCGGCTTTGCTGTTCCAAATAAACGCTTTGGTTTTGTCGGGGGCAACCCCCATGCCAAAATAATACAGGCCTGCGAGTAGGGCTTGTGCAGGGGCTTGTCCAATTTCTGCTGCATTGATAATACAGGCCACCAACGGCCCCTCAATCAAATATCTGGAGGGCTGGACACGGCACTCCTCACTGCGTAAGGTCTGATTAACGCTGGGGGGAGGCGTTTGACTGGGATGCGGGCCATAAAAGAGCTGTGCCATTTGCAGTGGCGTTTGCTGCGCCCTGTCTTGCATCTCTGGCGCTGCCGAGAGTGTCACAGGCAACGCGAGTAGAAGATAAAGCAGGCCTCGCATGATTATGGCTTTACTCAACATGCTCTCCCCCTCGTCTATATGACGGCATACTGTCTATGCATAGACAGTATGTTAACTTAATTTAACAGTTATGCCTATGCGAAGATTGAAGCAGTAGGGGATAAAGGGGAATAAGAAACAGTTTATACCGCGAGGTCTTGGCGCACCGTTTTTTTTTTTTTTTTTCGTTGGCTGATGGTGCCTACGTGTCTGGCCAACGCTTCGTTGAGTGGAAGCGGACGGTTGAGATAGAAGCCTTGTGCATAGGCCACCCCCATCTCTTTCAAACAGTCTAAGGTGGCCTCGTCTTCAACAAACTCGGCGATGGTTTGAATATCCATAGACTCGGCGACACTTTGAATGGCTTTGGCCATGGCTAAATCAACTTTGTTGAGCGTGATGTCTTTCACATACGCGCCATCCATCTTGAGGAAGTTGACGGGCAGATGCTTGAGATAACTAAACGATGACATGCCGCTACCAAAGTCATCGAGCATAAAGCGCGTCCCCATTTTTTGCAGCTCACGGATTAAAGTGATGGTGTGGTCGATATTAATAATGGCAGAGGTTTCGGTCACTTCAAAGCACACATGCTGAGGCGAAATTTCATACATCTCAAAACAGCGCTGGATATATGCCAGCAATTGCGGGTCACCCAGTGACATGCCTGACAAGTTGATGCTGACAATAAATGGGCTGACCGTGGCATGCATTTTAAACAGCGGTTGCAGCGCCATAAAGGCATGTTGGATGACCCAGCGGTCTATTTTGGTCATCAGTTGATAGCGCTCGGCAGACGGTAAAAATTCGGCCGGCGGAATCAATCCACCATGCTCGTCACGCTTGCGAATTAAGATTTCATAAAACGGTGGCAGATGCGGCTGTTGTAGTGGAAAAATGCCCTGGCAATAGAGGACAAATTCGTTGTGCTCTATCGCCTCGTTAATGCGCAATACCCATTCCATTTCAACATGGCGTTTGAGCAGCACATCATCTTGTGCATGAAATAAGTGTATCTGGTTGCGGCCATTGTCTTTTGCGACATAGCAGGCGGCATCGGCATGACGTGTAATTTCACCGACATCTTTGAGGTCGGGCGTGATTTCGACCACACCGATACTGATGCCAGTTTGAAACAGCCGTCCCTCATGCATAAAGCGAAAGCTCTCCACCATTTGTCGTAATTGTGCGGCGATTTCAATGGCTTTTTCAACTTGGCAATAACACAATAGCAGCCCAAACTCATCGCCGCCCAGCCGTGCAAAAGTGTCTTCGGCACGAATGCGCTGGCCAAGAATCATGCTGATTTGGCGCAACATCTCGTCCCCGGCCAAATGGCCGCAGGTGTCATTAATGACACGAAACTGGTCTAAATCCATGTAGCAAAACACATGGTTGGCGCGGTGCTGTTTGGCATCTTGCAAAGCCTGCTGCAAGCGTCTTTCCAATTCTTGACGGTTGACCAGCCCAGTCAGTGCATCGTGTCTGGCCTGATAGCGTAATTGCGCTTGTGCATCCTGAATGCGGGTGCGCATATCGGCTTCGACATGCTGCATATCCCTCGAAATCTGGTTGATCGTGGTTTGTAAGGACTTGATTTCTGGCAGGGTGTGTTTGGGCGCAAACTGATGCTTGCCCACGACAAAGCGCTTGAGCGCGGCACTCATTTCGCTGAGCGGTTGACTCACCGAGCGGCTAATCCAACTCACTAGTACGGCACAGATGATTAATATCAGCGTAATCAGCGCGATATGTTGCATAAACTCTTGCCGCAGGTTTTCCGCCAATTGGTCTTGTTGCATGTGCACGTAAACATGGCCCAGCACGCTCGCAGGCGTATCACTGCTACTGATATTGGCCATCACCAACGACGCACTGAGTTGTTGCACGTTTTCATCAATGCGGTTGGGCTGGTCTATTTGGATCTGGAAAGGCTGGCCCAATCGCGCCAAGGGCTGCTGACGATGATTGGTAATTAAGACAGCAAGATAGGGCTCGCGTGACAGTTGACTGGCATTCAGCACACGTTGCATATACCCCGGACTCTGCAACGAGGCCGGCGTATGGACTACGGCTGCCAGAAAGCGGGCAGTCGTATGCGCATGTTGCGTTAGGCTGTCTTGCGCCCGTTGTAATTGCTGATTAAACGAAAGCAGCTGCAATACGCAGGCCAGGGTAAACACTGGCGCAATGACAAACAGCAGTAAGCGCGACTGCAAACTGAGTTGGTTAAACACGCGCATGGTGGGCAGTCCCCATCTGCCAAGCAATAGCGACCGGTTGCGTGGCGGCGTTCATGACAGGCCGCTGAATTTCGTGTACTCTGAAAATGTGTCTATGTCCCATGGTGGTTGTGCAAACGCCGCGTGTCTAAATCTGAATGCTGACTTGGTGTTCACCCTGTTTGCCATCGTTTGCTCGCAGCGTTGCGCCAATCGCCCGATGCGCTTAACAAGGTCAATCGTCAGTCTTTATCATCACTTCAGTGTATGTGTTTTCAAATGATACCGCAAATTTTTATCACGGATTATCTGTCACAGGCGGCGCTTCAACCTGCTGAGATGTTGACGGCCTTGCTGGAGGCTTGTCCGCGCTTGCGGCTGGCAAACTGGCAATTGTTGCCATCGCCCCCTGTACAACAATTGTTTAGCGCCTTGCGTCTGCCGCCGCAGTCGTCTCAACGACTCGCCTTGGCTACGCTGTTACATGCGCGATTGCCTGCCTCCACAAACACACAGCGTCCTCAGACGACGCCATTTGCCCTGTTGCCTGTGCATTTGGCCATGCGGCGCGATACTTATAGTTTAAACAGCGTCCTCAATTTGTCGATCCCCGTTTTTAACCAGCTCAGCCAGCAGTTACACACTCATTTCGTCGACGACTTTGATCTACAGCCCGACCCTAGCCAGCGCTTTTGGTGGGTGTGGCCCAAGCGCCCCTTAGAGGCCATGTCGCCTTGGCCACAAGACCACCTGTTTCAACAGGCTATCCATTGGCAACCCAGCGGACCGCAAGGCGCCGTGATTCGACAGTGGAGCAACGAAATGCAGATGTTGTTACACAACTTGGCCAGTCAACCCAGTGAGCCCCCCTGGCCAGCAGACCTCAATGGTCTCTGGTTTGCCAGCACACAAACTGCGCCAATGTGGGGGGATGTACAGCAGTCGCCATTGTTGTCAGGCAGCGGCGAGGTCTATGCCGGACTGTTAGCCAGTGGCTACCCGCACTCACTGCCGCAAGAGTTTGCTACATGGCTAGGTCAGCGCCGGCAGACGCCTAGCCTATGGGTCGCAGACAGTTGCAGTGACTTGCCATGGCAAACACTCGCAGAGGCCATACAAGCGAGACCCTGGGCCCGCTTAGATCTGGTGCTGCCGTTTGCCGAATGCAGCGTGCGCGTCAGTGTGAAACCTAGCCAGCGCTGGCAATTCTGGCGACGCCCACGCACAGCTGAAGACTGTTTGCAGACACTAGAAACTGCGCTGGCCCAGCGTCAGACGGGCCCTGCCGCTCTGACCACGCATCGCTAGCCATGCAACTGAGACAACGGTCATTTAACGGCGATACCTGTGCGCAACTGCAACGCCAAGGCGTGCCCCCTTTGTTGGCGCAATTGCTCGCCGCGCGCGGCGTACAGCCCGAGGAGTGGGGTTTGCAAGAGATGCCAGACTTGCTCAAACCCGAAGCCCTGACCGGTGCGGTCGAGATGGCACAGGCGCTGGTCGAAGCCATCGCGCAGCAACAAAAGATTCTGGTGGTGGGCGATTATGATGCCGATGGCGCGACCGCCACAGCCGTGGCGGTGCGTGGGTTGCGCATGATGGGCGCGCGGGTAGATTTTTTAGTGCCTAATCGGTTTGAGTATGGGTATGGCCTGACGCCTGAAATCGTCGCCTTGGCTGCGGACTATGCCCCAGACGTGATTGTTACCGTAGATAACGGCATTGCCAGCATAGACGGGGTGGCTGCCGCCAAAGCGCGCGGCTGGCGCGTACTGATTACCGACCACCATCTGCCCGC
>JAIXZQ010000262.1 GCA_027489475.1 Methylophilus sp. | reverse complement strand
TTTATTGAAAATGCCTTGCTGAAATTAATTGCCAGTGGCGAGTCCATCTTAACCTCGGGCGTGATGCTACATGGCAAAGAATTCATCATTAGCCTATATCGGTCAAATGCTGAACTGGTGCTTGAACTGGTGCCTGAACAACATGCCCAATTAGAGTTTGAATCTAAGCTGTCTTTGCTGAGGCTAGGCATTAAGCAATTGAGCGAGCTACCCAAGCTGGCTGACAAACTCGAGCGCATCACTGGCTTATTACAAGATGTGTTTATGCTAGACCGGGTCATGCTCTATCGGTTTGATAAAGACTTTAACGGCGAGGTCATCGCCGAAAGCAAACGGTCAGATTTGCAGAGCTATCTAGGCTTGCATTTTCCCGCGTCCGATATTCCCAAACAGGCACGCGAGCTGTATCTAAAAAATCTGGTGCGGGTGATTCCCGATGTGGATTACACCCCTAGTCTGATTTTGACCAGCAGCACCCATAGGCTGGACATGACCCACGGCAGTTTACGCAGCGTCTCCCCCGTGCATGTGCAATATCTTAAAAACATGGGAGTACAGGCCACGGTGGTCTGTTCATTGGTGATTGATGATCGCCTGTGGGGGCTCATTGCTTGTCATCACTACACGCCTAAAGTCATTAGCCATCAGCTCAATGAACTGTTTCGCTGGATGAGCTTAATCGTCTCTAATCAAATTCAGGTGGCTGAGTTTGAACGACAGCAACAACAACGCGCGCAATTTAAAGCAGTCAATACCCAATTAATGGATCTGCTGCGCAACGGCAGCCACACGCTGGCCGACTTGTTTGATGACAAACATGGCAAATTACTGTTATCCGTGGCGCACGCCGATGGTGTCGCCTATCTCAATCAACAGCAAGTCAAACGCTATGGCAGCACGCCAAGCGAGGCCTGTATTCAGGACATTTTACAGCGCTTAAAGAGCCTGCTACCGGCCGGGGAATCGCGGCTGATTTGTACTGAAAAACTGCCTGAACTACTGGGCGTGAGCGCTGATGAGATTGGACACGCTGCCGGACTGATTGCCTTGCCGGTCAGTCAAACCGAAAACCATGTGTTGATGTTTTTTAGAAATGAACGCATCAAAACCATCACTTGGGGCGGCAATCCAGACAAAGCCATGTCGCTGCAGAATGGGCAATTGTCCCCACGCACCTCATTTGAAGCATGGAAAACCACTGTTTCTGACACTGCACAGCCATGGCTGCCGGTTGAAGTCGAGTCAGCGGAAAATTTTGTCGCTGCAATCGACCTCGAAATTCGTAACCAAATAGAAGCCGAGCTTCAGCTCCTTCGTAGTTCCGTGGCCAACCTGAATGACATCATCGTCATTACCGAAGCTGAGCCGATTGAAAAACCGGGCCCCAAAATTGTTTATGTGAATAAAGCGTTTGAGGTGTTTACTGGCTACAGTGCCGAAGAAGTCATCGGCCGCTCGCCGCGCATGTTGCAAGGACCCAAAACGTCACAAAAAGTCCTCAGCAAACTCAGAAAATGCCTTAAAGACTGGCAAAAAGGCAGTTTTGAGCTGGTGAATTACCGCAAAGATGGCACCGAATACTGGACATCCATCGATATTTCACCGGTTGCTAATGCCCATGGCTGGTACACGCATTGGACGGCGATTCAGCGCGACATCACCGAGCGCAAATTGGCTGAAGAAACCTTGAGATTTATTGTGCAAAAAGGCTGGATTAGCGACCGCACAGAATTTCTCAATCATTTACTCGAGCATTTGGCACTGCACCTGCACGCTGATTATCTCTTCATCGGCAAATTGCAACAGCATGGCAAAACCATGCAATGTATTAGTTTTTTTGGCGCTGAGCACAGCGAGGACGTACTCAGCTTTGACATGCTGGGCTCGCCGTTTGCCAAACTGGCTAACAAACGCTATCTCAGTCTGCCCGAAGGGCTGCGAGAAAAATATGCCGACCATACGTGGCTGCATCAACTGCAGGTACAGAGCTTGTATGCCATGCCACTGATTTCAAACCATGGGCATTTAATCGGTACCATCGCCGTGTTAAACCGCAGCCCTGCGCGCAATCCTGCATTAATAGAGTCGCAACTGCGGCTGGTCTCTACCCGTGTGGAGTCTGAAATCATGCGGCAAGAGTCACTCGAATTTATTTGGCATCAGGCCAACTTTGACAGCCTGACCGATTTGCCTAACCGCAGGATGTTTCAAAACCGTCTCGACCAAGAATTTAAAAAAATGGAGCGCAGTGGCCAACGCCTCGCACTGCTGTTTCTTGACCTCGATAACTTTAAAGAGATTAACGATAACTTTGGTCACGATGTGGGCGACCTGTTGTTGATTGAAGTGGCCAAACGCATTCAAAAATGTGTGCGCGATGTCGATACCCTCGCTCGCTTGGGGGGCGATGAGTTCACAGTCATTATGTCGGCCTTGGATGAGTTAGAGTGCGTGTCACGGGTATCAAGCGCCATCATTGATGAAATCGCTAAACCCTTTGAGCTCGGCTGTGAGCGTTTATTTGTCACCATCAGTATCGGCATTACCATCTACCCAGATGACTGCTCCAGCAGTCATGCGTTGACCAAAAATGCCGACCAAGCGATGTATGCCGCTAAAGAAAGTGGCCGCAACTGCTATCGCTTTTTCACGCCCTCTATGCAACAGGCGGCGCACCATCGTATGGTCATTAGCCGCGAGTTGCGCACCGCGCTGCAGCGCAATGAATTTGCCTTGTATTACCAGCCTATCATTTGCCTCAAAACCGGCAAGATTCATAAAGCCGAAGCACTCATCCGCTGGGATCACCCGGAATTGGGGCGCGTCATGCCACAAGAATTTATCTCAATTGCCGAAGATACCGGCCTGATTAATGCCATGGGTGACTGGGTGTTTAGAGCAGCCGCAGAAAAAGCCGACTATCTGCGCAAACATGGCGACTTAACGTTTCAAATCAGTATTAATAACTCGCCGGTGCAGTTTAGAAACGACATGGCCTACTTTAGATCATGGCTAGACTATCTGTCGCATTTGGGGGTAGATGGTGATGCCATCGTGATTGAAATTACCGAAAGCTCGTTTTTAGACAGCAGCCAACTGGTGCAAAAAAACCTCGAGGAATTTCATCGTGCCGGCTTTAAAGTCGCCATCGATGACTTTGGTACCGGCTATTCCTCCATGGGCTATCTGAAAAAATTCGATATCGACTATCTCAAAATTGACCGCTCATTTGTAGCCAACCTGAAAGCGGGCTCTGACGATATGGCTTTGTGCGAAGCCATGATAGTCATGGCGCACAAACTTGGCATGCAAGTGATTGCCGAAGGCGTAGAAACAGAAGAACAAAAAGCCTTGCTCACCTATGCCGGCGCCGATTTCGCACAAGGTTACCTGTTCTCTCCGCCCATCCCGTTTGAGGCGTTTTTTTTTTTTTTTTTGGCAAAGACATAAACGCCATAGTTTTTCCAATAAAAAAGGGGATGAATGCTTCACCCCCCTGAACCGCATGAACGCTCGTTTGATGTTCACTACTTAATGATGCTTTACTCTTCAATCATGCGGTACATAGGCGCCAGCTTGGCGAGCAACTTATTTTGCGCGCGAAACGGCACTTGGTGCTTATCCATCGCCAGTTGAAAATTTTCTACCAAGGCGTTAAATGCTGCGCGATTAATCTTGAGGCCTGCGTGTGATGACTTCATATCGCGCCCAGGATAGGTACATCCGCCATTCATTAATTCACACATTTGCTCTACCAGCATGGCTTTGATATAGGTTTGCTTTTCATTATCAAAGTAGGGCTTGGTTCTTGGATCAGCCACTAAGTTCAGCATAAAGTCATCCATGATGTGCACTAATCCGGGTTTTCCGCCAAAGGCCTGAAACACCTCGCTATTGTCCATAGGCGTATTTCCAAGATTAGGGCTAGGCTCTGCAAAAACAGTCACGCTACTGGTCATACACAATGCACATAAAAGTGTCGCTTTAAAAATAATATTTTTCACAATAAATCCTTCTATTTAGAAACCGAACTGCGCAGAGACATACACGCCTTCTTGATTGCCATAATTGGCGCCAACAGGTGCCACCGTCGCAATATTGCCGAGATTGACGTAAGCCAAGGTCAAAGCGACATTTTTTGTTGGGGCGTAGGCCACAAACAAATCAAAAGCGTCCTCTTCTTTTAAATCCACTACATTTTGACCGCCAAAGAGTGCGGCATTTGCAGGGCTTCTTAAGTTATTGGGCTTCATCCGGTATTCAGC
>JAIXZQ010000291.1 GCA_027489475.1 Methylophilus sp. | reverse complement strand
TGGCACGATAATCGGTTCACCGTTGGCTGGAGACAGCACGTTGTTAGACGCCAGCATCAAGGTGCGCGCTTCCATTTGCGCTTCTAAGCTCAGTGGTACGTGTACCGCCATTTGGTCACCGTCAAAGTCGGCGTTAAAGGCAGAACACACCAATGGGTGCAATTGAATGGCTTTCCCTTCAATCAACACAGGCTCAAACGCTT
Source organism: Methylophilus sp. (assembly GCA_027489475.1). Lineage (GTDB taxonomy): Bacteria > Pseudomonadota > Gammaproteobacteria > Burkholderiales > Methylophilaceae > Methylophilus. The sequence continues at coordinate 8,831 of JAIXZQ010000291.1, read as the reverse complement.
GAATGCCCAAACGGTGCAGCGTAGGCGCACGGTTCAGTAGCACGGGATGCTCGCGAATGACGTCCTCGAGGATATCCCAGACTTCTGGTCCTTCTTCCTCTACCTTTTTCTTCGCAGCTTTGATGGTGGTGGCCAAGCCTAACACTTCGAGCTTGTGGAAAATAAACGGTTTGAACAGTTCCAAAGCCATTTTTTTCGGCAGACCGCACTGATGTAGTTTCAGTTGTGGGCCCACCACAATCACTGAACGACCGGAGTAGTCCACGCGCTTACCCAACAGGTTTTGACGGAAACGACCGCCTTTACCTTTAATCATGTCAGCCAATGACTTCAATGGACGCTTGTTGGCCCCGGTCATGACTTTACCGCGACGACCGTTATCTAACAGAGAATCGACCGCTTCTTGCAGCATACGCTTCTCGTTGCGGACAATGATTTCTGGTGCTTTCAGCTCCAGCAAGCGCTTCAAGCGGTTGTTACGGTTAATTACGCGACGATACAAATCGTTGAGGTCTGAGGTGGCAAAACGACCACCGTCCAGCGGCACCAATGGGCGCAATTCAGGCGGCAACACTGGCAAGATTTCCAAAATCATCCACTCTGGTTTAATGCCAGATTTTTGGAACGCTTCTAGCACTTTTAGGCGCTTGGCGATCTTTTTGATTTTGGCTTCAGAGCTGGTGGCAGACAGTTCGCTACGCAAGGTTTCAATCTCGCGCTCGATATCCATGGTGCGCAACAGTTCGCGCACGGCTTCAGCGCCCATCACGGCGTTGAATTCGTCACCATACTCTTCGACCTTGGCCAAGTAGTCATCTTCGGTCAACAACTGACCACGGGTCAGTGGCGTCATGCCTGGATCGATGACGATGAATGCTTCAAAGTACAACACGCGCTCGATGTCACGCAGCGCGATGTCCAGCACCATGCCCAAACGGCTAGGCAAGGATTTCAGGAACCAGATATGCGCGACAGGTGAAGCCAACTCGATGTGGCCCATACGTTCACGACGCACTTTGCTCAAGGTGACTTCTACGCCACATTTTTCACAAATCACACCGCGGTGTTTCAAACGCTTGTATTTACCGCACAAGCACTCGTAGTCTTTGATCGGGCCAAAGATTTTGGAGCAGAACAAACCGTCCCGCTCTGGTTTGAAAGTACGGTAGTTGATAGTCTCAGGCTTTTTAACCTCGCCATAGGACCATGAACGGATTTTTTCAGGTGAAGCCAGCGCGATCTTAATCGCGTCGAACTCTTCTTCTTGCGTAACCTGTTTAAATAAATCTAATAACGCTTTCATAGAGATTCTCCTAAATGACGGGCTTAGTTACGGTCCAAATCAATATCAATGGCCAGTGAACGAATTTCTTTCACCAACACGTTGAATGATTCAGGCATGCCCGCATCAATTTTGTGCTCACCCTTGACGATGTTTTCGTACACTTTGGTACGGCCATTCACGTCATCTGATTTCACCGTCAACATCTCTTGCAAGGTGTATGACGCACCATAGGCTTCCAGTGCCCAGACTTCCATCTCACCGAAGCGCTGACCACCGAACTGGGCTTTACCCCCCAGCGGCTGTTGTGTCACCAAGCTGTATGGGCCGGTAGAACGTGCGTGCATCTTGTCGTCCACCAAGTGGTGCAGTTTCAATACATGCATGTAACCGACAGTCACAGGACGCTCGAAAGCATCACCGGTACGGCCGTCAAACAGTTTGACCTGTGTTTTACCTGCGTGGAACTGCAGTTTCTTGGTATGCTCGTCATCATCCGGGAAGGCCAGGTCCAGCATCGCTTTAATGTCAGATTCGGCGGCACCATCAAAAACTGGGGTGGCAAATGGCACACCGTGTTTCAGATTTTCTGCCAAATCAATGACTTCAACATCCGTTAAACCAGCAATGTCTTCTTTTTTGCCGGTGCTGCTGTTGTAAATCTTGTCCAAGAAACCACGGATTTCCGCTACCTTAGCTTCGGCTTGCAGCATATCGCCCAGACGTTTGCCCAAGCCTTTTGCAGCCCAACCCAAGTGGGTTTCCAAAATCTGACCAATGTTCATCCGTGAAGGCACACCCAGTGGGTTCAATACGATATCCAATGGGGTACCGTCCGCCATGTATGGCATGTCTTCGACCGGGCAGATTTTTGAAATCACACCCTTGTTACCGTGACGGCCAGCCATCTTATCGCCTGGTTGAATACGACGCTTCACGGCCAGATAAACTTTGACCATTTTTTGCACGCCAGGAGGCAATTCGTCACCTTGGGTCAGTTTGCGTTTTTTCTCTTCGAACTTGTTGTCAAATTCAACACGCGCCTGACTCAGGCTGTCTTTTAACTGCTCTAATTGGCGGGCGGCTTCTTCATCACTCAGACGAATATCAAACCAGTCATAACGGCCTACGCTCTCCAAGTATTCTTGGGTCACGGTGTCGCCTTTTTTCAACTTGTTTGGGCCACCCGTGGCGGCTTTGCCTACCAATAAACGGCTGATCCGGCCAAAGGTATCGTCTTCAACGATACGCATTTGGTCGCCCAAGTCTTTTTTGTAGTGCGCCAACTGGTCGTCGATGATTTGCTGTGCACGTGCATCGCGGTCTATGCCCTCGCGGGTAAATACCTGCACGTCAATCACCGTCCCTGTCATGCCAGAAGGCACGCGCAGTGAGGTGTCTTTCACATCAGAGGCTTTTTCACCAAAGATGGCACGCAACAGTTTTTCTTCTGGCGTCAGAGTGGTTTCACCTTTAGGGGTGACTTTACCCACCAACACATCGCCGGCTTCGACTTCTGCACCGATGTAGATAATACCGGAGTCATCCAACCGGCCCAGCATACGCTCGGACAAGTTAGAAATATCGCGGGTAATCTCTTCTGGGCCCAGTTTCGTATCACGCGCCACCACGGACAACTCTTCAATATGAATTGAGGTGTAGCGATCATCGGCCACCACGCGCTCAGAAATCAAAATCGAGTCTTCGTAGTTATAACCGTTCCAAGGCATAAAGCCCACCAACATGTTTTGACCCAAGGCCAATTCACCCATGTCGGTTGACGCACCATCGGCCACCACATCACCCCGGGCAATCACATCCCCCACTTTGACCAACGGACGCTGGTTAATGTTGGTATTCTGGTTAGAACGGGTGTATTTGGTCAGGTTGTAGATGTCTACACCCACTTCACCGGCTTTGGCTTCGGCATCATGCACACGAATCACAATACGGCCAGAGTCGACATAATCGACCACGCCACCACGACGGGCAGTCACCACAGTGCCTGAGTCCACGGCAACAGTGCGCTCAATACCGGTACCCACTACGGCTTTTTCAGCGCGCAAACAAGGCACGGCTTGACGTTGCATGTTGGCACCCATCAAGGCACGGTTCGCGTCATCGTGTTCCAAGAATGGAATCAAAGAAGCCGCCACCGAGACAATTTGACCCGGCGCCACGTCCATGTACTGCACGCGGTCAGGCTGCGTCATGGTGAATTCGTTATGGAAGCGGGCAGAGACCAACTCTTCTTTAAAACCGCCATCGCTAGACAGCTCAGTGTTGGCCTGGGCAATCACATATTGGCTCTCTTCAATGGCAGACAAGAAGTCAATCTTGTCAGACACTTTGTTGCCTTCAACCAAGCGGTAAGGCGTCTCAAGGAAGCCATATTCATTGGTGCGGGCATACAAGGCCAGAGAGTTAATCAGACCAATGTTTGGGCCTTCTGGTGTTTCAATTGGGCAGACACGGCCATAGTGCGTAGTGTGTACGTCACGCACTTCAAAACCGGCGCGTTCACGGGTCAAGCCGCCTGGGCCCAAGGCAGAGATACGACGCTTGTGCGTAATCTCAGACAAGGGGTTGGTCTGGTCCATAAACTGTGACAATTGGCTAGAGCCAAAGAACTCACGGATGGCACTTGATACGGGCTTGGCATTAATCAAGTCATGCGGCATCAGGTTTTCGGATTCAGCCTGTGACAACCGCTCTTTGACCGCACGTTCAACGCGCACTAAACCTGCGCGGAACTGGTTTTCTGCCAATTCACCCACAGAGCGAATACGACGGTTACCCAAGTGGTCAATATCATCGATTTCGCCGCGACCATTGCGCAGCTCAATCAGAACCCCAATCACTGCCAGAATATCTTCATTTGACAACACATTGCTGCCGGTATCGCCTTGAGCGCCTACCTTCTCGTAGAAGCGACGCATCCAGTTGGCAGTGCGTTCTTCTAACTTGCTAGGATAGGCACGACGGTTAAATTTCATGCGGCCGACCACGGACAAGTCATAACGGTCTTCAGAGAAGAACAAGCCATTAAACAGGGCTTCAACGGCATCTTCGGTCGGTGGTTCGCCAGGACGCATCATGCGATAAATCGCGACGCGCGCGCTGTATTGGTCAGGGATTTCATCCGTACGCAGTGTTTGCGAGATGAAGTTACCGTGATCTAAATCATTGGTGTAGATGGTGTCTACTTCAGTGATTTTGGCAGCCATCAGCTTGTCCAGCAAACCTGGCGTGAGTTCGTCGTTGGCACTGGCAATCAGTTCACCGGTTTCAGTGTCTATGATGTTTCTCGCGACCGCGCGGCCCATCATAAAGTCTGTAGGCACTGACATGGTGGTCACACCGGCTTTTTCAATGTCACGGATGTGCTTGACGGTGATGCGCTTGTCTTTTGCAACCAGCACATTGCCTTCTTTGTCGGTAATATCAAATTTAGCGACTTCGCCACGCAGACGGTCAGCCACCAACTCAAATTCGATGCCTTTAGGCCCGATATGGAAGGTGTCGGTGTCGTGGAAGGTTTCCAGAATTTGTTCTGGGGTATAGCCTAACGCTTTCAACAAGATGGTGACTGGCATCTTACGACGACGGTCAACGCGGAAATACAGATAGTCTTTAGGGTCAAACTCAAAATCTAACCAAGAACCGCGGTAAGGAATAATACGCGCAGAGAACAGCAGTTTTCCTGAGCTATGCGTTTTACCGCGATCGTGTTCAAAAAACACGCCTGGGCTACGATGCAACTGTGAAACGATGACGCGCTCAGTACCGTTAATGATGAATGAACCGTTCTCAGTCATCAAAGGCAGTTCGCCCATATAGACTTCTTGTTCTTTCACTTCTTTGACGGTGGGTTTTGACGCTTCGCGGTCCATGATAGTCAAGCGGACTTTTACGCGCAGTGGAACTGCATAGGTCAGGCCACGCTGCTGACATTCTTTGACGTCAAACGGCTCTGCGCCTAACTGGTAGCTCACATAATCCAGACGTGCATTCTCGGAATGGCTGACAATCGGGAAAATGGAACGGAATGTGGATTCGAGACCTTCGTTTTTACGCTGGTCTACAGGTACGTTTTCCTGCAGAAAAGATTTGTAGGATTCTAACTGCATGGCCAGCAGATAAGGCACCTCTTGAACGCTGTCGCGCTTGGCAAAACTTTTGCGGATGCGTTTCTTTTCGGTAAAGGAATAGCTCATAGCGTCTCCTGAAATTTTTTGAGGGTAGAAGACAAAACACTTTTCATCCACTGCAATGTTTTGACATCTAACTTCGCATTTAAAATCAGCTACTTAACAACAAATATAAGTAACCGGCTTGGGTCAGATTTACCTTTTATTCTGACAAAACAACACTGATGAGTTTCAGTGATGCCAGAAATGGCGAAGGCCGACGGTCTCCCGTCAGCCCAGCCAGATTCACAGATGTGAATTATTTCATCTCTGCAGTTGCGCCCGCTTCGATCAATTTCTTCACAGCAGCTTCAGCGTCAGCCTTGCTGACGGCTTCTTTTACTGCTTTAGGTGCGCCGTCAACCAAGTCTTTGGCTTCTTTCAAGCCCAAGCCTGTCAACTCACGTACGGCTTTAATCACGCTCACTTTATTGTCGCCAGCGCCATTCAGAATGACGTTGAACTCAGTTTGCTCTGCAGCAGCAGGTGCAGCGGCACCACCGGCTGCGCCACCGGCTGCAACCGCTACAGCAGCGGCAGATACGCCGAATTTTTCTTCGATTTCTTTGATGAATGCAGTCAGTTCCAGAACGGTCATGCCACCGATTGCATCTAAGATGTCAGCATTTGAAATTGCCATGGTATAAATTTCCTAAAAAGTATTTGATTAAAATTAAGCCGCTTGCTTTTCTTTTTCGTCGCGTACTGCTGCAACGGCACGGGCAAACTTGGTTGGGATTTCGTTAAGCATACCGGCCAATTTGGACAGCAACTCATCGCGGCTCAATGTTGAGGCCAAGGCTTGTACGCCAGCCGCATCAAGACGCTCATTAGGCATCGCCCCTGCTTTCAGCACGAACAATTCGTTTTCTTTCGCGAAATTGTGCATGACTTTAGCAGCGGCCACTGGGTCAGCAGAAATACCGTAGACCAGTGGACCAACCATGTCGTCTGCCAATGCTGCAAAAGGGGACCCTTCTACCGCACGACGAACCAAGGTGTTTTTCAACACGCGCAGATACACACCTGCATTACGTGCTTCTGCACGCAGTTTCGTCATATTGGCTACGCCAATACCACGATACTCAGCAAGTACGATTGCTTGTGCGTTTGCTACTTGCGCAGCAACCTCGGCAACGACTTCTTTTTTCTCTGTAAGATTAAGACTCAAGGTCTATTCTCCTTCCGTTAATGAAAGCTCAGGATGCGTCCTGAGCCACTCACGGCGTCCTTGTTCAGGGGTAACCTATCCTGTGTCGGGATTCGCCATCTGCGTTGGCTTCATTTTGCTGCACACAGAGGATGTCTCACCCATGTGCATTCAAAAATCCATTAAGAAACTCACCAACGGTCTTTGATGCTCTTGTGTATTGCAAGCAACACACAAGCCCAAAGTCTTTGCCCAGCACATGTAGCGCTGGGACTTTAAATGAATTAAGCGGCGACTGAAGATTGGTCAATGCGTACGCCAGGACCCATGGTGCTGGAGACGGACAATTTCTTCAGATAAACGCCTTTAGAACTGGCTGGTTTGGCCTTGTTCAGTGCTTCTAGCAATGCAGACAAGTTGCCTTGCAGTTGCTCAACCGTGAATGAAGCGCGACCAATGGTGCAATGAATAATCCCGCCTTTGTCAGTACGGTATTGCACTTGACCGGCTTTGGCATTTTTCACAGCGGTGGCTGCGTCTGGGGTCACGGTACCCACTTTTGGGTTAGGCATCAGACCACGTGGACCCAATACTTGACCCAAGGCACCGACAATACGCATCGCGTCTGGCGTGGCGATGGCCACGTCAAATTCCAGCATACCGCCTTTGACTTGCTCAGCCAAATCTTCAAAACCAACGATGTCTGCGCCAGCCGCTTTAGCCGCTTCAGCTTGTGCACCTTGTGCAAATACTGCCACGCGCACAGATTTACCAGTGCCGTTAGGCAATACAATGGCGCCACGCACCAATTGATCAGATTTACGTGGGTCAATCCCCAAGTTAATCACGGCATCGACAGATTCGTTAAATTTAGCGGTTGCACCTTCTTTTACCAGGTTCAGCGCGTCAGTCACCGGATACAGTTTGTTGCGGTCAATTTTAGCACGCAACGCATTAATTCTTTTCGCCATGTTATACACCCTCCACTTCGATACCCATGCTACGTGCGCTACCAGCAATGGTGCGAACCGCGGCATCCAAGTCAGCTGCTGTCAGATCAGGCTGTTTGGTTTTTGCAATTTCTTCAGCTTGGGCACGGGTAATTTTGCCAACTTTGTCGGTGTGCGGACGGGCTGAGCCTTTTTCCAGCTTGGCGGCCTTTTTAATCAGCACCGTTGCTGGAGGCGTCTTCATCACGAAGGTGAAGCTCTTGTCTGCAAATGCAGTAATCACCACTGGAATTGGCAAACCTGGCTCTACGCCTTGGGTTGCAGCGTTAAACGCTTTACAAAATTCCATGATGTTCAAACCACGTTGACCCAATGCTGGACCGACAGGTGGGCTTGGGTTGGCTTTACCTGCAGGAATCTGCAGTTTAATGTAGCCAATGACTTTCTTTGCCATGTGTGACTCCTTAGGTGGGTAATCGCGCCTATTAATAGGCTCCCCGTTAGTAAATTCGATGCTTCGCAGTGAGAAGAGTAACACTCACACCGCGCGCATCGACTGCTTACGCAGTTAGACTTCTTTTTCTACCTGCGCAAAATCTAATTCAACTGGTGTGGCACGACCAAAAATCACCACAGACACACGCAGTTTGTTTTTGTCGTAGTTGACCTCTTCAACACTGCCAGAGAAGTCTTTAAATGGGCCGTCAATGACGCGCACACTTTCCCCTTTTTCAAAGGTCATTTTCTGCGTTGGGTTAGACTTACTGTCATCCATACGGCGCAGAATAATTTCGACTTCTTTGTCTTTGATGGGGGTTGGGCGTTGAGCCGTGCCGCCAATAAACGATGTGACACGTGGCGTACTGCGCACCAAGTGCCAGCTTTCGTCAGTCATTTCCATTTGCACCAACACATAGCCTGGATACAACCGGCGCTCTGAGATGGTTTTTTGACCGTTTTTTAATTCAATGACTTCTTCTACAGGCACCAAAATATCGCCAAACTGCGCTTGAAGATTAGAACGCGCGATGCGCTCTTCAAGTCCGGCTTTGACAGATTTTTCCATGCCAGAGAACGCTTGTACGGCATACCAACGCATAGACATTACACACCTCGTCCCATAATCCATTGCACCATGTAGGCGAAGCTGATATCCACCAGCGCTAAAAATGCGGCCATAATCACCACCAAGACAAATACCGCTGTGGTTGTCTGGATGGTTTCTTGACGGGTGGGCCAAACAACGCGTTTTGCTTCAG
>JAIXZQ010000301.1 GCA_027489475.1 Methylophilus sp. | reverse complement strand
CCTTGGCAATGGCGCAAGCAGCATGGCCATCATTATCGCCGACAAGAATGACACCGTCCGGCGAATATCCATTAAAATACGGCTTTATTTAAGAATATTTAGGACATTTTCGCATGCAGATTGCAATGAACACCGTGGTCACCATGACCTATAAACTCCAAAATAGTGAGGGTGATATCCTCGAAGAGAGCCAAGAGCCGGTGGCTTATCTGCATGGTGGCTATGACAATATTTTCCCAAAAGTTGAAGAAGCCATGCATGGCAAAAATGTGGGTGATGTCGTGCAGGTGAGCTTAGACCCTGAGGATGCGTTTGGTGAATATGATGATGGCTTGGTGCAAATTGAGCCAGCCAGCGCGTTTCCAACCAAAGATCTCAAAGTCGGTATGCAGTTTGAAGGCGAAGACGAAACCGGCGATGTCATTTTGTATACCATCACCGATATTGCTGATGGCAAAGTGGTGGTGGATGGCAATCATCCATGGGCCGGTCAACGCTTATTGTTTACGGCAACGGTGGCCAGTGTGCGTTCAGCCAACCAAGAAGAAATCGCCCATCAGCATGTGCATGGCGCGGGTGGTCATCATCATTAATGGTTAGCTGGTTGAAGCACTGACCCTAGAATATCAAAAGCCGACACCTGATGTCGGCTTTTTTGTGCACTGCAGATACGCCCACTGCTCAAAGTATGCGTAATATCGCATATTATTCGAGCGCGATTTCGGCCTGTACAAAGGTTTCATAAGGCGGCAGCTCTTGCAGTGAGCGCAAATTGAGATCATCCAAAAACTGTTTGGTGGTGGCATAGAGCGAAGGACGCCCAGGCACTTCGCGCTGCCCAACGACATCAATCCACTCTCGTTATTGCAATTGCCGTATCACATTTGGATTTACCGTGACCCCGCGAATCTGTTCAATATCCCCGCGCGTCACCGGCTGACGATAGGCAATAATGGCCAGGGTTTCCATCACGGCGCGTGAGTAACGCGGCTGTCGCTCTGGATGCAAGCGAGCCAACACATCGGCATACTCGGCTTTGGCCTGAAAACGGTAGCCACTGGCTACCTGTACTAAATCTAAGGTGCGCTCGGCCCAATCTTGCCTGAGCTCATCGAGCAACATCCGCAACGTGGCGCGCTCCATACGCCCCGCAAACAACTTGAGCAGTTCGTCTATGGGCAAGGGCTGGGTTGCCGTTAACAAGGCCACCTCGAGGATGGATTTCATCTCAGCGATGGTTTCAGCTTCACGCATGATGCATACTCTCTTCTACGGCGGGGAGTTGCAGATAGATGGGCCCAAAGGCCACTTGTTGACTGAGACGAATCAGCCCCTCTTTGACCAGCTCAAGCATGGCCAAAAAATTGACGACCAACTTGGCCACGCCATCAGTGGCCACATCGAACAACTCATCAAAACGCAACAAAGGGACTTGGTTTAACCTACGCAACAACAGGCTCATATGCTCACGCACCGACAACTCTGCACGGCCCAATTTGTGGTGCTGATGCAAGGCAGCGCGTTTTAATACATTGCGCCAAGCCTCCAGCAACTCGTCCAAACTCACTTCAGGCGGCTTAATCTGACTGATATGCTGGTAAGTGGCTGCCGTGACATGAATCTCAGACCCCACTTTGGGCAGCGCATCCAGCCGCTGTGCAGCCAGCTTAATGGCCTCATATTCCATCAATCGCTTGACCAATTCGGCGCGCGGATCATCTTCTTCTTCAGCCAACACCGGGGCGGGCAATAACATGCGCGACTTAATCTCAATCAACATGGCAGACATCAGCAGATATTCCGCTGCCAGCTCCAGATGGTGCGCCTTCATTTTATCCACATAGGCCATGTATTGCGCGGTTAACGCACTCATGGGGATGTCCAGAATATCCAGATTGTGTTTGCGGATAAGATAGAGCAGCAAATCCAGCGGCCCTTCAAATGTCTCCAGATAGACTTCGAGCGCATCCGGCGGGATATATAAATCTTGGGGCAATTGCGACAGCGGTTCGCCTTTGATTTTTACCGGAGAGAACGTTGCCGTGTTTTGCATAGCTTGATTGTAGCGATTTGTGCTGACAGGTTAAAGCGCCTGCGTTGGTTTTTCGTCTGCATCAGACACGGCATAAGGATTGGCCACCCCCAGCCGCTGCAAACATTGGATTTCTATGGCTTCCATTAAGGCGGCTTGCGCCTCTATTTCATGGTCATAGCCATGCAGGTGCAGCACCCCGTGTATGGTCATATGGGCATAATGGTCTAGTAAAGACTTGTGTTGTTCTGCCGCTTCGCGCGCAATCACGGGAGCACACAGCACAATATCACCCATCAGCCAGGGCTCTTCTGCCAGCGGAAACGTCAACACATTGGTGGCATAGGATTTACCGCGATAATCGCGATTCAATTGCAAGCCCTCATCCGTATCAACAATACGTATTGTCAGCTGCGTATCTACTCTTAAAGCCGTGCGTATCCAGCGCTTAAACTGCGTGCGGGTGGGCAAAGCGGGGGCATCTGTCGCGATTTGCAATGCAAAATCCAAAGTGGGCATAGGGGTCAAGTTTTTGCTTCTACAGCCGACATTATATGAATAAAACCTCCTAAGGAAACATGGCGATGTCGAATCGGCCCACGTTGGTGGTTGCCAATCGTAAAATGCATGGCAATCTGCCAGAAAATCAGCACTTTATGCAGACCTTGCTGCAACACACTGCGCGGCACCTGGCGCGCTACGCCGTTTGTCCACCACACCCTTATTTGTTTCAAGCCCAACAATTGTTGCAGCAAAGCCATATTGCCTGGGGCGCGCAGAACATGAGTCGCTATGAACGTGGCGCGTATACTGGCTCGGTATCGCCCAGTATGTTGCGTGAGTTTGGCTGCACCTATGTCATTATTGGCCACTCTGAACGCCGTCAACGCGGCCACGACAATGATGAAACCTGTGGCGAACGCTTTGAAGCTGCACTCAAAGCAGGCTTAACGCCTATCTTGTGTATAGGCGAAACGTTGGATGAGTATGAGCAAGGTGAAACTGATGTCGTGGTTTCGCGGCAATTAAATCCAGTGATTTCGCATGTCGGTATTCAAGCCTTGTCTCAAGGCGTGATTGCTTATGAACCGGTCTGGGCGATAGGCACTGGCAAAGCCGCATCGCCACAACATGTGCAAGCTATTTTATCTTTTGTACGTGGGCATATTGCATTGCTCAATCCCAAGGTGTCCGAAGACATCACGCTACTGTATGGCGGCAGTGTGCAATCTCACAATGCAGCGCAACTCCTCAGTTTGCCAGATGTAGATGGCAGTCTGGTTGGCGGCGCATCGTTACAGGTAGAGGAGTTCTTACGCATTACAGACATCGCTAATGCGGTCGCCGCCTAAAGGATAGACTCAGATTGTCCTCTGTTGCAAAACAGTGCACGCTCGAGAGAATGTGCGCGTACACGCCACATTCACGGCTGGATGCGGTTGAGACAGATGTAAAAAAGCCGACTTGCGTCGGCTTTTTTACATCTAAGCGAATAGATTTTAGTCATCCACGTCGAAACGATGCATGACTAATGCCTGAATTACTTAGCTTCAGCAGGAGCAGCTTCAGCTGGCCCTTCAGCAGCAGGAGCAGCTTCAGCAGGAGCAGCTTCAGCAGGCGCTTCAGCAGCAGGAGCAGCTTCAGCAGCTGGTGCTTCAGCGGCAGGTGCTTCAGCAGCAGGCGCTTCTTCAGCTGGTTTTTCACCACAAGCAGTCAAAGCCAAAGCCAACAATGCAGCCAACAATGCAGAACGTGTCATCTTCATTTCCTTAGTATGTATGAGCAAAAAATTATGTACGGTGTATCCCAAACAAGCAGAACACGCCGAGTAAAAAAATTGTATCAGCAATTGGTTAAAAAAAGAACGCAAATGCAATGAAAACACTGGATTTTTTTATTGTGCACGCAGTTTCCGCCATTTTTATCGTTAAAAGGGCTTTTTTAGTTTGCTGTTCATCGTCTTCAAGCGGTTTCAGCCAAGTGGCAAACCCCAGACTGGTACTGCTGGTACAGCCAATCATGCAGCCGCTGGGCCGCGGGATGGCTCATGTCCTCAGCACTCAATGTGCGCTGATTGGCCAGCCGATTAAGCATCGTCTGCGCCTCTGCCGGCACGTCTATCGCTTCACCATTCAGATAGTAGCGTGTCTGCCAGCGCAAGATCTGCGCTTGCAAATCTAACACCACGCCCCGCTGACAAGCCTGCTGTAGCCATTGTGGTTTTTTTACAGGTCGTCTTGGCGGTTCAAACACCACATACGCTTTGGGTTCGGATAAATATTTGGCTAAAAATGGGCCCAACTGTTCGGGCGACCACAACAACTGATTTAACAACTGTGCCACATTGCTGGCCATCGCCTCGCTGACTTCGCATGCATCACTGACTGCGGGTTGGTCAGGGTCTTGATAGAGCGCATCTGGCCATCCCTCTTGCCGACAGGCTTCGAGAAACTCAATGGCCAGCTCACGCGCTGCGGGCGCGCGAAAGCCTATCGAGTAGGTCATGCATGCATCATCTTCCGCAATGCCCCAATGAGCAACGTGCGGTGGCAGATATAACATATCCCCCGGTTCTAATAGCCACTCTTGCTCTGTCTCAAACTGCGCCAACAATCGCAGCGGCGCATCTGGAATCCATGTTCTATCAGTCTGCTGGCTGATTCGCCAGCGACGCGTACCTGCCCCCTGCAACAAAAACACATCGTAGCTATCCACATGTGGTCCCACGCCTCCCCCGGATGGGGCATAACTGACCATCACATCGTCTAGCCGAGCGGTCGGGATAAAGTTAAAGGCCGACAATAAGGCTTGTGCCTCGGGCAAGACATGATTGACCCCTTGTACTAACAAGGTCCAATGGTCTGGCGGCAAGGCGTTAAAATCTTCATCTTCAAACGGACCATGCTTCACTGTCCAGCCGCTACCCTGATTCGCCCGCGCGGGATCACATTGAATCAGCCGAGAAGGCACAGACGCTTCACAGGCCAGGCCAGCCAATTCTTCAGGGCTCAAGAAGCCCTGAAAGCCAGGCAACGCACCGCGGATAAGCAAGGGTTTTTTTTGCCAGTATTCCGCCATAAATTCGGCAGCGGTCAGACCATTCAAGGACAGGGTGAATACAGACATAAGGGGCTTATCTAAATGGTAAAAAAGGGGCTGTTGAGATACTTTGCGACAAACGTGAAATCAGGCGTTGCGACTTTTCGGCCAAGGCCAGCGCCAACAAATCCGTGCGCGCAATCAGCTTGCTAAACTCGCGCTCGAAACTCAAGTTTTGTACTTCGCCAGGTAAATGATTCGTGAGCAATAATAAATCGCCTTGCGCATTTTTATCGTTTGAGAGCTTCCATACGGCAATTTCAATATTGCGCGCCGCGTTATACAGGTTTTGTGGCTCTAGGCTATCGGTCAAATAAAACGAGGTTTTATTGCCATGCGCTCTATACAACATCGATTGTATGCCCACCACAAATGCCAGCACACGGTCGCCCTGATACTGCGGATTGAGTGCCAAACGGATGGCTGCAGTTTCGGTGGCTCCGCCTAAAGCTGCAAACTGCCAATGATGGCTGCCAAATTGTTCAAATACGATACGCGCAATCTGCTCGGCCGAACCTAGCCCAGACTTGCTAACCTCAGCCGGATTGCGTTTGTATAACTTCATCATCAAGCTACGCAAAGTGCTCATGTTTTCGGCATACTCAATGTCTGCCAGTCGGTCGAGGTCACTTTTGACCAACTGTTGCATGGCATTGCGGTCTTGCCTGACCGGCACTGGCCGCGCATTCGGCGAGTCGATATAGCCTCCCTCAGGCGTGGTTTTACAGCCGGCCAGCACACAGAGTAACAATAGCCAGCCAACGCGTATCATGGCATCAGCACCCGCTCGGCTGGAAACACAATTTGAAAGCAACTGCCCTCACCTGGCGTGCTCTCCACCTGCAACTGGGCTTGATGGTGTTGCAAAATATGTTTGACGATGGACAGACCCAAGCCTGTACCGCCGGTATCTCGACTTCGCCCACTGTCCACGCGATAAAAACGTTCAGTTAACCGCGGCAAATGGTGTGGTTCGATGCCGATGCCGGTATCACGCACGGAAAACACAGCCTGCTCGCCTTGTAGGTGCCAGCCAAGCGTAATTTGACCGTCAGCAGGGGTATAGCGCACGGCATTGCTGGACAAGTTACTCATAGCACTCATCAGCTCATTATAGCTGCCGCGCAGACGCACCGGCGCCGTATTGTTCAGCACAATGCGGTGCTGACCTTGACTCAAGGCCATGGCATCTTT
>JAIXZQ010000157.1 GCA_027489475.1 Methylophilus sp. | reverse complement strand
CTTACAGATGGACATTGGCGCGTTTGTGACGGGATTGGAATATGCCAGCAACTGCAAGGCCATGCTGATGGGCAAGCCGGCACAGCCCTTTTTTCAGATGGCCATCGCATCATTAGGGCGCAAGCCTTCAGAAATCGTCATGGTTGGCGATGATATCGATGCCGATATCGGCGGCGCGCAGGCCGCTGGGTTGCACGGGGTGCTGGTAAAAACCGGAAAATACCGCGAGACCTATACCCGCTTGTCCGCCATCGCGCCGGATGCAGTCATAGACTCTATTGCCAGCTTGCCGGCCTTGTTAGGCTGCGCCTCCGCAACCTAGTCTAAGGGCTGTGCGCGTCGTGCGCAGGCAGGGTGTTCGCCGTTTAGGCGAGCCACATAGTATAATTGCGGCATGTCTGAATCGAACTCTGTTGGCCTGGTTAAAGCGCAGATTGCGCATTTTACGCAGCCATTAACCCTGAAAAGTGGCGCTGTGTTGCCACAATACCATCTCGCCTATGAAACCTATGGCGAACTCAATGCCGATAAAAGCAATGCGGTGTTAATCTGCCACGCCTTGTCGGGCAACCACCATGTGGCTGGACGTTATCGCGAGACCGACAAGTATCCTGGCTGGTGGGATAACTTGGTGGGGCCAGGCAAACCGCTGGATACCAACCGTTTTTTTGTCATCGGCGTCAATAATTTGGGCGGCTGTCATGGCAGCAGCGGGCCATCTAGCGTCAATCCGCTGACAGACCGACCTTACAGCGCCACCTTTCCGGTGGTGACGGTCGAAGACTGGGTTGAGTCGCAAGCGCGGCTGCTGGATTATTTAGGCATACAACAACTGGCGGCGGTGATTGGTGGCAGTTTAGGCGGCATGCAGGCCCTGCAATGGAATATTGCCTACCCTGAGCGCGTGCGCCATGCCTTTATCATCGCCTCGGCACCCAACCTTACCGCACAAAACATGGCGTTTAACGAGGTGGCGCGTCAGGCGATTATCACCGACCCCGAGTTTTTTGACGGCGATTATTACAACCATGGCACCGTGCCTCGTCGCGGCCTGCGCATTGCGCGTATGCTGGGGCATATCACCTATTTATCGGATGATGTCATGGGGGAAAAGTTTGGCCGCAAACTGCGTCATGGCGGGCTCAAATACAGCTTTGATGTCGAGTTTGAGATGGAATCTTATCTGCGATATCAGGGCGACAAATTTGCCGGTGAGTTTGATGCCAATACCTATTTGCGCATGACCCGCGCGCTGGATTATTTTGACCCTGCACTCGCGCATGGGGGTGACCTCAGTCAGGCATTACGTGGCGCGCGCGCCAAGTTTGTGGTGATTTCATTTACCACCGACTGGCGTTTTTCGCCTGCCCGCTCGCGCGAAATCGTCAAAGCGCTGCTGGATAACCGACTGCCGGTAAAATATGCCGAAGTCACCTCAGAGCACGGCCATGATGCGTTTTTGATGCCTGATCCACATTATCACGCCATCATGCGCGCTTATCTGGCGCAGATTGACGGAGGCCGGCATGAATAAGCCAGTAAAGAATATCGATATTCGCCCAGATTTTGCCTTAATCACGCAGTGGGTCACTGCCAACAGCAATGTGCTCGACCTCGGTTGCGGGGATGGCACCTTGCTCACGCATCTGCATGCCACACTCAACACCACTGGCTATGGCATTGAAAAAGACGATGCCAATTGGCTGGCTGCACTGAAAAATGGCGTCGATGTGATTCAAATGAACCTGGAAGAAGGCTTGTCTGGCTTTGAAGACCAATCGTTTGATACCGTGATTTTGTCGCAGACCTTACAAGCCATGCACAATACCGAAAGCATTGTGCACGAGATGTTGCGCGTTGGCCGCGAGGTTATCGTCACCTTTCCTAACTTTGGCTACTGGCGCAACCGCCTGCAAATCACGCTGGGCAGTATGCCTGTGTCTAAAAGCCTGCCTTATCAGTGGTACGACACCCCCAATGTCCATTTATGCACCGTGCGTGACTTTGATCAGTTTTGCCAACAGCACCAGATTCAGGTGCTGGAACGCCGAGTGCTGACCGAAGGCCGCGATGTCAGTCTGTGGCCTAATCTGCTCGGTAATCTGGCCATGTACCGGCTCAAACGTCTGCATCATTAACACGCGACTCCCTATCTGTCACCCATCCGCCACGGACGGGTGATGTCGCCACCTCGTGCTGTCATAAAAAGCGTTTACAATGCTGACATGACTTTTATACGCGCGTTGTTCAATCGCCGCATGCTCATGTGTGTGGCGCTCGGCTTTAGCTCTGGCTTGCCACTCTATTTACTCTTGCAATTGCTGCCAGCCTGGTTGCGCAGCGAAGGCTTGAATCTCAAAACGATAGCTGCTTTTGCCTTCATGCAGTTGCCCTACACCTGGAAGTTTCTCTGGGCCCCCTTAATGGACAGATATCAGTTGTGGGCCATGCTAGGGCGTCGCCGCAGCTGGATATTGGCCATGCAAGTGGCCTTATTCATCAGCATTGGGGCCTTGGGCCAATGCACGCCGCAACAAGACATCACCAGCATTGCGCTGTTAGCGACCTTGGTGGCGCTGTTTTCTGCCAGTCAGGACATTGCCATTGATGCTTATCGGCGTGAGATTTTGAGCGATGCCGAACTCGGGCTGGGCAACAGTATTCATGTCAATGCTTATCGTATTGCTGGGCTGGTGCCCGGCTCATTGGCGCTTATTTTGGCGGACCATTTACCGTGGAGTCAGGTGTTTTGGGTAGTGGCATTGTTTATGTTGCCGGGCATCGCATTTACCGTGTGGTCGCAAGAGCCGGTGGTGGTCAGTAGCCCCAAGACCCTGTTGGCGTCTGTGGTGGAGCCATTTAAAGAATTTTTGCAGCGCGCAGGTTGGCAGCATGCGCTATGGGTGTTGCTATTTATTTTGCTGTACAAACTGGGTGACAGCATGGCTACCGCGCTGGCGACGCCGTTTTACATCGACATGGGATTTAGCAAAACCGATATTGGTGCCATCGCCAAAGGCAGTGGCTTATTGATGCAGATTGCGGGTGCCTTTGTGGGCGGCATTTGGATGCTTAAACTGGGCATTAATCGGGGCTTATGGGTGTTTGGGGTGGTGCAGGCGGCAGCGATTTTGGGCTTTGCTTGGCTGGCGCATCAGGGGCCGTTTGTCGATATTGGTGCGGCAGAACGCAGCATGCTGGCGGTGGTGATAGGCTTTGAAGCGTTTGGGGTGGGCTTAGGTACGGCAGCTTACGTCGCCTATATGGCACGTGAAACCCATCCAGCCTATACGGCCACTCAACTGGCCTTATTTACCAGTTTGTCCGCGGTGCCGCGCTCGGTCTTTAATGCCCTGACAGGCGGCATGGTCGAGACGCTGGGCTGGCAATCGTTTTTTTATGTATGTACCGCCTTGGCGTTGCCGGGCATGTTACTGCTCTGCAAAGTCGCTCCTTGGCGGTCGTCATAGTGATGCAGCCTAGTGCTTACTTGCATGGCATGCAGCAGCACAACAGTATGCGCTCAGCCATGCTAACGGCAGCGTTCTTAACCAATGTAATGCTGGCGGCAATGCCGTATTCGCTGCGCTGGCTCTGATAGAATACAACGATGGATACGATGTTGATATTGAAGGCGCTGATCATGGGCTTGGTCGAAGGCGCGACCGAATTTATCCCTGTCAGTAGCACTGGCCATTTGATTATCGCAGGCGAGTGGCTCGCGTTTCTCGACAAAGACAAGCGTGATGTGTTTGAAATCATGATACAGCTGGGCGCAATTTTGGCGGTCTGCGTCGCGTTTCGTTTGCGGCTGTTGCAAACGGTCAGCCGTTTGCAACATGACCCGCAGGCGCAGCATTTTGTGCGCAATCTCATCATTGCCTTTTTGCCCGCCGCCGTCATTGGCTTGGCCTTGCACCATCATATCAAGCAGTATTTGTTTTCATCGTTTACCGTGGGCTTGGCGCTGGTGTTCGGGGGCGTCTTGATTTTGCTCATCGAAAAATGGGTGCCGCCAGGCAAGACGCAAGACATAGACCACATTAGCAGCAAACAGGCCTTGCAAGTGGGGTTTGCGCAAGCATTGGCCTTGGTGCCGGGGATGTCGCGTTCTGGTGCGACCATCATGGGCGGCATGTGTTTTGGCTTGAGCCGACAAACGGCCACCGAGTTCTCGTTTTTTCTGGCCTTGCCGATTATGTTTGCCGCTACTGGCCTAGACTTATATCAAGCGCGCAGCCTGCTTTCTGCCGATGATGCGCTGATTTTTGCCACGGGGTTTATCGTTTCATTTTTGTCTGCGCTGGTGGTCATCGGTGCACTGATTCGGTTTGTCGCGCAGCATTCATTTGTCGTATTTGCTTGGTACCGGATAGTGTTTGGCTTGTTGGTGCTTTTGCTGTTTGCCGATGCGCCAGTGTTGGTTCAGGGCTTGGCATAACTGTTGGCGATGCCAAGTGCTGAATTGTCATGTTAAAGAATGGATAAAGGTGTTGAGATGCCTATGACTTGGGTAAAAAAGATCGCTGTGCTGCTTGCTGTGGTGCTGGGGCTATTGTTAGTG
>JAIXZQ010000241.1 GCA_027489475.1 Methylophilus sp. | reverse complement strand
CCGCTGGGCCACAACAACTGCCAGCGTTCCACGTGGCAAACTTACCACCGGGCTGACGACTGTAGCCATTGGGAAACACCACCACATAGCCATATTCATCTGCTGCCGATATCTGATGATAAAAGCGCTCGTTTGCCTGAATCTGCATATTCCCCATGCCGCCATGCAGCACCAGCAACAACGGCAAAGGCGTTTGTTTGCGGGCCGCAGGCGGCACATGCAGCAGATAGTCACGCACTTGCCCTTGATGGGTCAACGACAATGCGTAATCACCCGGCGCGAGGGGGTGATCCACGTCGGCGGGGGCTGTCAACGCCCATGCAGGAATCAACAATAAACACACCGCTACCAGCAAGCAATAAGCGCGGTCGCCTGCCCGCGCCAGGTGCTGAAAACAGCAGCTAACGCTGTGCAGGCTTGCGTTAGACAATCCAGTAAACATAACAACTCCTTCACAAAGCAGGGGCGCAGACAGGAAAAGTCTGCAAGGGTGAACAGCCAATGAACGGCTTAACGCCTGTCTCTGTCTACCTGTTGACGCCGTATCAACTCGCCTGCGCGCAATTAAGGTTTTCTGAAACAAGATACAGACTATGTAAACCAGCGACAGCGCTTTGATTGGCGGCGCAAACCACGCTAGACTCCGAGCATGCAACGTAACCCACCGTTTTCTCCCCGTGTCTCGACAGGCGCACCACGCCCAGAATCTGTCTGCCGCGCGCAGTCTGTTGAGGCGCAAGGCGCGGTCATAGGTCTCCTGTTGGCCGCCGGCTTTTCGCGCCGTTTTGGCGTCGCCAATAAACTGTGTCAGCCGCTGGCGGACGGCACGTGGATAGCCGTGCGCGCCGCACGTGCACTTGTTCAGGCATTGCCGCAAAGCATGGCGGTGGTGCGCGCCCAAGATACGGCGCTGCAGGCCGCGTTGGCCGCAGAAGGGTTGCAACTGGTGATCTGCGACGACATGCACGTGACCCAATCAGACAGCCTCAAACAGGGGGTGGCGCACGCGCAAGCAAATTATCCCTCATTGCAAGGGGTGGTCATTGCGCTGGCGGACATGCCGTTTATACAGCCTGCAACCATTGTCCGTGTAGCGCAAGCGCTGAGCGAGGCGGCCACAGCTAGTCAACCATCACAGCCTAATGCAGCAGCCATGCATACAGCGCCAGTGACCATGGTACAGCCGGTGTATCAGGGTCAGCCGGGACATCCCGTTGGATTTGCCGCTGCGTGGCTACCAGCCTTGCATACGCTACAAGGTGATCAAGGCGCTCGCGCATTGTTGCGCAACCACCCAGCGCAGGTGTTACGAATAACGTGTGAAGACGCTGGCTGTGTAGTGGATATTGATACGCCTGAAGCCTTGGCGGCGCTGCGACATAGCGCCAGCGAATAGGCCGGAATCTGGTGAGGGATGGGCTGGGCATTGCATGGTCGAATACGCCTAGGCTGAAGCATCCCGCGTCAAGGATGCTTGCGATAATGTGGCTTCATTTGTTTCTCAGCTTGTAGCGCCGCCATGCAGACCATCCTCTGCATCCTGGCAGGCACTCTCAAGACATCAGGATTATGCAGCGACCCGACGCGGCATAGCCGCTTGGCCGGATTGCTGCAACGCCGCACGTTCTTGCACCAGCTCAGCCAAAATAGAGACCGCAATTTCGGCTGGCGTCCGGCTACCAATGGCCAGTCCAACCGGGCCATGCAAGCGGTTAACCTGCTGTTCGCTGAGGTCAAAACTGCGCAAGCGCTGTTTACGTTTTTCTTGGTTTTTGCGTGAGCCTAGGGCGCCGACATAAAACGCATCCGACACCAGCGCCTCTAGCAAGGCCATATCATCCAGCTTGGGGTCATGCGTCACGGCGACAATTGCAGTGTGTATATCGGGCTGTATTTGTTGCACCACATCGTCCGGCATGCCGCTGAGCCAGTCTGCCCCGCTTACCTGCCATTCGGCGCGCATTTCTTCGCGGGGGTCGCAGATCAGGACATGAAAATCCAGCGCCTGCGCCATACGCGCCAACACGCTACCGAGTTGATTGGCGCCGATAATCAACAAGCGCCATTGTGGCCCAAAATAGCTGTGAAACCAGCCGCCCTCCAGTCGAGGCGGGCCTTCAGGCGACACCGGCTGCACCCGCACTTCACCAGAGTGGAGATTTACCGAGCGTTTGAGCAATTGACGTTGCGCCATGCTCTGCAACATGGGCGCGAGCTGGCTGGCATGCGCCAGTGGTTCGCAAAAAATAGTCAGATGACCACCACAGGGAATGCCAAAGCGCTGCGCCTCGGCAGCATTCACCCCATACTCCAATATGGTGGCTTGACGCGGCAATTGCTGGGCCTTGGCTTGGGCAACTAAATCGTCTTCGATACAGCCGCCGGACACCGAGCCCACCAGATGGCCGTCATCGCGCACCACCAAGATGGCGCCCGGCAAGCGCGGTGCCGAGCCCCAGGTTTGGATGACGGTGAATAAGTGCGCGGCATGCCCCTGTGCCAGCCAGTCACTGGCGCGCTGTAGCACTTCTTGGTCTGAAGATTGCATAGGCTTAGGCCAGTTGTTCGGCAATCGGCAGACGACGCAGACGTTTACCAGTGGCGGCAAAAATCGCATTGCACACCGCAGGCGCCAGCGGTGGCACGCCAGGTTCGCCGACGCCGCCCATTTTGTGCTGACTCGGCACGATGACCACTTCTACCTTGGGCATGTCTTTGATGCGCAACACTTGATAGTCATGAAAGTTGGATTGCGCCACTTGGCCGTCTTTAAAACTGATTTCGCTGTAGAGCGCCGCACCCAAGGCATACGCCACAGAAGACTCCATCTGCGCCTTGACCCCTTCTGGGTTGACGGCCAGGCCACAATCTATCGCCACCACGACACGGTGCACCTTGACCGCGCCAGCTTGCACAGACACCTCGGCCACTTGCGCGACGACACTGCCAAACGATTCATGCACGGCGAGGCCTCTAAACAGACCCGCAGGCAATGGGCTGCCCCATTGGGCCTGTTGCGCGACCACATTCAGGGCAGCCAGATGGCGCGGATGGTCTTTGAGTAAGCGGCGGCGATACGCCAGCGGATCTTGCTGGCTGGCATGTGCCAATTCGTCAATCAAGCTCTCCATGACAAAAGCCGAATGACTATGGCCAACTGAGCGCCACCACAACACAGGAACAGCACTCTGTACGCTATGCAATTGCACGTGATGGTGAGGCGTGCCTTTGACATACGGAGAATCCGCCACGCCTTCTACTGAGGTGCCATCGACGCCGTCTTTAATCAAAAAGCCTTCAAACGGCGTCCCTTTCATAATCGATTGGCCGACCAAGGTATGCTGCCAGCGCAATGGCATGCCATCGGCCGCTAAACCGATGTTGGCCTTGTGCAAAAACATGGGGCGATAAAAGCCGCCCTTAATGTCATCTTCACGGCTCCAGACGGTTTTCACCGGCAAGCCTGCGGCTTTGGCAACGGTCACGGCCTCAGACACAAAGTCGGCACGCGGGTTGGCACGGCGACCAAAACCACCGCCTAAAAACTGGGTATGGATACGCACTTGTTCAGGCTTGAGTCCCAAAATTTTGGCAGCTGCCGCTTGATCGGTGGTTTGCATTTGCGTGCCAGTCCAAATATCGCAGCCGTCTGCGCTCAGCTTGACCGTGCAGTTCAGCGGTTCCATGGGCGCATGAGCCAGATAAGGCAACACGTATTCGGCCTGCACTGTCTGGCTGGCCTGCACGCTGTCTGGGCTGCCTGCTTGCGCGGCTGTCAGGCCGGGTTGTGTGGCCAACTG
>JAIXZQ010000176.1 GCA_027489475.1 Methylophilus sp. | reverse complement strand
CCCGCGCTTGGCTCACCGCATCTAGCACGGCAATCAAAAATTCGTCTCCGCCAAAGCGGGCGACAATATTGGGTGCACTCACCAGCGCTTGAATACGCCCTGCAATTTGCATCAACACTTCATCGCCTGCTGTGTGCCCGGCAGTGTCGTTAATCTCTTTAAAGTTATCCAGATCAATCAGAATAATGCTAATTTTGGCCTGTTGTTGGGCCGCCAGTTGCATGGCCTGGGCGAGCTTGTTTTTGAGCAGATAACGGTTAGGCAGTTGCGTTAAAAAATCATGGTTGGCTTGAAACCAGATATCTTGCTTGGCCTGTTTGGCCTGACGATGGTTTTTGCGATACAGATTCAACAATTGCAACAATAACAACAGTGCGGCCAGCGAGGTAAAAATGATAATCAGCGTGGTAAAAGTTTTATCGTTGTTTCTGCGCCATTCATTGAGTATATCCGGCGGGTTAGTGCCAATCTGAACAATGGCCTTTTCCAGAATATGGTGCAAGACTGGGTCGGCAGCATTGACCGCTAAATACACCTGAGTCTTTATGGGCGTGAGTCCGGCTTTTCTCACCTGTTTAATCTGGTGAAAGTCGATGTGATAATCCAGCACAAACTCATTGCCAATATAGGCATCGATATTGCCGCTTTCGAGATATTCAAAGGCTTCATCGGCAATATCAACAAACTTGAGTTTAATCTCAGGCATGACTTCACGCAGTTTGTCTGCCAATGCCCCACTTTTAAACACCGCAACCTTTTTACCCTTGAGGTTTTCTAGATTGATATCGCCTTTGAACGACCGGTTACCTGCGGCAACATAAATTGCATTGAAAAAGGTCAAATAGGGCGTCTCGATCAGCACAAAGCCTTCAGGGGGACGACGTCCACGCACACCAGAAATGACATCGATTTCCTGTGGACGCATATTGTCGTGGTAGTCCACCAGCACCATGTTGGGGCCGGTAAGCTTGCTGACACGTTGCAGGTAATCGACCGAGATGCCACGGTGTTTTTGGTTTTCTAACACAAACTCCACGGGCATCCAGCCATTTCTAATCGCCACTTTGAGGTTGGGATGTGCGGTAATCCAGTCTTTTTCTTCGGCAGTTAAGGTGCTTAACGCATGGTCTATGGGACGACCGGCGGCCAGCGTGGTGGCGGGCAGGCCAAGGTAGGCTATGATCAGACAGCATAAGGCCAAGCTCACGCGATGGAGGTAGGCACGGACTTGCAGGGTAATACAGGCTTGCATGATTTGGGAGCGTCTCACTGCGGTGAGACTGCATAATGGGTTAATCGTATTATCGACGGATTGAGCAGCAACTTAAGGGCTCTGTAAAAATATATTTATAAAAATAATAATATCCTGCTCTGACTCACTTGGGTTGTCTACGTTCATTGTTTCCGCCAGCGTGGCATGCATCTATCAGCGGACAGCAAGCAATAAAAAAGCCCTGGCAATGCCAGGGCGATTGGGCGGCCATCACTGGCCGTCACAAGGGGTTAGGCCGCGAAGTTTTGTTCGGCAAAGGCCCAGTTCACCAAATGGTTTAAATAGGTTTCAACGAACTTTGGACGGGCATTGCGGTGATCGATGTAGTAGGCGTGTTCCCAGACATCAATGGTCAACAAAGGGGTAT
Organism: Methylophilus sp.; assembly: GCA_027489475.1. GTDB lineage: Bacteria > Pseudomonadota > Gammaproteobacteria > Burkholderiales > Methylophilaceae > Methylophilus. The sequence goes on along the minus strand of JAIXZQ010000176.1, from coordinate 1,626 downwards.
CGCCAGTGGTCAGTGGAGTGCCGGCGGCACCCATGTTGACTATATCGACACTGCCGTCGGCTTTTTTCACCAACCAAGTCCAGCCTGAGCCAAAGTTACCAACCGCAGAAGCCGTAAAAGCTTTTTTAAAGTCTTCGTAGTTGCCCCATTTGGCTTGGATAGCTGCTGCTAATGCGCCGCTAGGCTCACCGCCGCCGTTTGGGGTCAGGCAGTGCCAGAAAAAAGTGTGGTTCCACACTTGTGCGGAGTTGTTATAAATGCCACCTGATGACTTTTTAACAATGTCTTCTAAGGCGGCTTCTTCAAACTCAGTGCCTTTAATCAGGTTGTTTAAATTGGTCACATAGGCCTGATGGTGCTTGCTGTAATGAAAGTCAAAAGTTTCTTCGGACATGTGTGGTGCCAAAGCGTTTTTGGCAAAAGGCAAAGCAGGTAACGCGTGTTCCATGGTAGTTCCTCATCGGGTTGTTAAACGGGCTTCTGCGCCGTGCGCAGAGGGTCTGACGTAAGAGTCATGAGACTGGTAAATGGTTTACCAAATTAGTCAGGTTATTTTGCCATATTTTGCGCGCTTGTGACACCGTGTTATGCGCAGACTTGTGTGCGCTTAGGGCTTATTTTTTACGCGCGCGGGGATGTGCGGCGTCGTACACTTGGCTCAGGTGCTGAAAATCCAAATGGGTATACACCTGCGTGGTGCTGATATTGGCATGCCCCAGCATTTCTTGCACGGCGCGTAAATCGCCACTGCTTTGCAGCACATGGCTGGCAAAGCTGTGACGCAACATATGCGGATGCACATGGCTATGCAGCCCTTGTTTGATGGCCCAGTCGCGCAGTCGCAACTGCACCGTGCGACCGTTGAGGCGGCGGCCATGCTGGCTGATAAACACCGCCACTTGTTGCGGTTGCTTGTTCAGCCACTGCGGTCGTACCGCCAGCCAGTCTTGCATGGCGGCAACGGCCTTGCTGCCCAGCGGCACGATGCGGGTTTTATTGCCTTTGCCGATTACGGTGACCATGCCCTCTTGCAAGTCCAGACGGTCTAGATTGAGCCCCACCAACTCGCTTAAGCGTAGGCCAGAGGAATACAACAGTTCGAGCATGGCGCGGTCACGCCGTATCAAAGCACTGTCACCTTCTAGCTCAACCAGTTTGTTCGTTTGCTCGATAGACAGTGCATGCGGTAAGGGTTTGGCGGCTTTGGGCGCACGTAAGCCCAGCACAGGGTTGGCGGCAAAGCCATGCTGCAAGACCAAATAGCGAAAAAATCCGCGCCCGCTGGACAGCATACGGGCAATGCTGCGGCCATGCATGCCCTGGCTGTGCAATTGACTAATACTGCGTCTGAGATGCTGTGTGGTGATGGCCGCCAGTTCAGGGCCATGTTGTTGTATCAGCCACGCGATATCACGCTGATAGTGCGCGCGGGTCTGTTCACTCAGCCCGCGCTCAAAATGTAGGACATCGAGATAGTCATCCAGCAGAGCATGCATAGGCTGAAAAGGCACTTAGGCTCAGGCAATGAAGGCTAAGACAGTGAGGGTTCACGCTGACCGTTGCCGCAAAAAGATGCCTCTTGGCGGAAACCTCAGCGGGGGCTTTCATAAGATATAGCGGGCCAGT
>JAIXZQ010000111.1 GCA_027489475.1 Methylophilus sp. | reverse complement strand
TTTGTCGACATATGCGTGATTGCGAACGCGGCTTGCGTCCTGAGGTGCGTGCATAATGGCTTTCACGCATCCTTGGTTATTATGGGCGTTGCCACTGGCACTGCTGCCCTTGCTGCTTGAACGCGCGCACAGCAAGCACTATTCTTGGATAGGCTTGCTGCCTCCTGACCCGTTGTCTAGCCTGATAGGCTTGCTGCTCAAAGTGTTCGCTGTGGTTAGCATCGTGTTTATTATTTTGGGACTGGCGGGGCCGCACAGCTTAGAGCAGAAAATACAACGCACCGGTGTAGGTGCGCAAATTGGCTTGGTCTTAGACCGTAGCGCCAGTATGGATGACCCGTTTGCAGGCGATAAAGATGGCCATGTCGGTGAAACCAAATCGGTGGCCGCTGCGCGCATCATGACCAACTTTGTAAAAAGCCGTAGTAACGACATGATGGGCTTGATTACTTTTAGTAACTCAGCGATGTATGTGCTGCCATTGACTGAAAACAAAGAAGCGATTTTGTCAGGCATTCAAGCCACCGCAGGCAACTCCTTATTTCAAACCAATATTGGCGGTGGTCTGACCAGTGCGGTTGAGCTGTTTAAAGATGTGCCAGACTCCGGCTCACGCGTCATCATTTTGATTTCAGACGGCGCAGGTCGCGTTAGCGATATGGTGCAGCAAAAAATGCGCGACTGGTTACAACGCTACAACATCGGACTGTACTGGATTGTATTGCGTCAGCCAGGCGGCGTGACCATCTTTGACCCCAAATATGCCGAGTCCAGCTATGCAGGCCCCATGCCTAGCGAAGTGCTGTTGTATCAGTTTTTTCAAACCTTGCGTTCGCCTTTTAGTGCCTATGAAGCCTCTGACCCTAAATCTTTAGAGGCGGCCATTGCTGACATTAACAGCAAAGAAAAAAAATCGATTCAATACTTAGAAAAAATCCCTGGTCATGATTACACCAATGTGTGTTTCTGGATTGCTTTTGTCATGATTGCATTCCTGTTGGCCGTCAAATACTTGGAGATTCATACATGGCGCTCAGCGTAAATAAACTGGTGATTGGTCTAGTCGCGGTTTCTGCCGTGGCACTGGCAACCATGGCTGTGAGCTGGCAGCGTATCCAGCAAGTTGAAGCCTTTAATGCCGCGGTGCTGGCAGCCAAAACCCCGCAAACTGACCGTCAAAGTGTAGAGGCAAAATATGCAGTTGCGTATTGGTTGGCAAAAAACGAGCGCTACAAAGAGTCCACCTTGTTATTCACCAAGTTGATTGACCAAGCCAATGCCAGCCAACGTGCAGCGATTTTGCATAATGTTGGGAATATGTTTTTCTTGCGGGCCATCCAACTGACGGGGGGCAACGACAACAGTACGCGCGATGAACTGGAATATTTGTTATCGCAAGCCGCTGCCTCTTATAAATCTGCGCTCAAAGCGGATAACAGCAACTGGGGAACCCGTCGTAACTATGACAGGGTATTAGGCTTGTTGCCTGAAAAACCAACCCCAGGCGTAGGCGAATCAGACAATCCTGGTTTGATCATGGGCAATATCCCGAACGGCTTACCATAACCCGAATCACAAGCCTGCCTGTTCACCCCTGCTTTTGAGATGACACTGTAATGAAGATTTGGCTCAGACATTTTATGAAACACCGCGACAGTGCGCTGCTTGGGCTGGCGCTGTTATGCCTACTCATCGCTATTTTGCGGCCTAGTATTCCGTTCAAGCACAATATCTATTCATATTTTTTGGTGGCTGACATCTCGCAGAGCATGAATGCCCAAGACATGATGTTGCGTGGCAAAAAAGTCAGTCGGATGGAATACATGCAAAACATGATGCATGAAGTGGTTTCGTCTTTGCCATGTGGCACTAAAGTCAGCATAGGTATGTTTGCCGGTAACTCGGTCGCAGCCATGTATTCACCGATTGAAGTGTGCAGCAATTTTGCCGCGATTCAAGACACCATAGACCACTTAGATTGGCGGATGGCTTGGTCTGGCAACAGTCGACTGCGTGAAAGTTTGTTTGTCACCGCCAAAGTCGTGCGTGCCATGCCTGAACCCGCACAAGTGCTGTATTTTACCGATGGTGAAGAAGCCCCTAAATTACATGCGTTTAATACCAAAAATCTGGCCGAGTTTCAGGGCGGCGATGATTGGCTGTTTGTCGGCATCGGCAGTGATGAAGGGGTGGCGATTCCTAAGCTCAGCCCAGAAAATCAGGTCATTGGATACTGGTCTAATGAGAGCTTTGCCATGCAACCTGGTATTGCGCAGATTTCAGAAAGCACCTTGGGCGTCCGTGATGACAACATTGCGACCGGCGAACATGACCGCTTTATCTCCAAACTGGGCAGCGAATACATGGAAAGCCTGACCAAGGAAATCGGTGCACGCTATGTGCGTGGTGACAGCACATATACGGTGTTACAAGCGATGAAAGAGCAAAAACCCGCACGTAGAGACATTGCACCGCTGCCGTTAGGTTGGTTGTTTGCCACCCTAGCTGGTTTGTGCCTTTTGGGCAC